>NZ_JAQRMS010000141.1 GCF_028599055.1 Candidatus Thioglobus sp. | reverse complement strand
CTGGCAAGTTTCCACCAGGGATCATGTGGCACGCTAAACAATTACCTGCCTTACGGCCAAATGTAACCTCTTCGTCTGTCATCTCTTTAGCACCTGCTTCTAGTGGCATTACAAATAATGCTGCTAAAGCGGCAACTGCCGAAATTGAAGAAATAGTTTTCTTCATGTTTCTCTCCTCTATGTATTTAAAAAACTGATTAATTACTGTTGAAAATTAATTCAGAAACGCTTATGATAATTAAAAATACAACATATGCAACACCTTTAAAAGGTGCTAATATAGAGGGGTTTGGAATGAACTGTAATATTTATACAACAAATATATCAAAAAGATATACTATTTTAAACTGTAATATTTTTTTTGATATAAGTCAAAAAACAAATAAAAATCGTTAAACCTGCTCAGCAGCTTTAATCAGTGCCATGGCTTTATGCATGGTTTCATCCCATTCTGATTGAGGAACAGAATCATGCACAATGCCAGCGCCAGCCTGTACATAAAGCGTCTCGTCTTTAACCACAGCAGTACGAATGGCGATAGCCATGTCCATACAACCATGCCACGATAAGTAACCAATAGCGCCCGAATAGATATTGCGTTTAAGTGGCTCAACTTCATTGATGATTTCCATAGCGCGAACCTTAGGCGCACCACTCAGGGTGCCTGCAGGGAACGTGGCCTTAAGAACATCCATAGCGCTCATTTGTTCTTGCAAGTCACACTCCACATTAGAGACAATATGCATTACGTGTGAATAGCGCTCTACAAACATTTTATCGGTCAACTTTACACTACCCGTTTTTGCAATTCGGCCTAAGTCATTACGACCCAAATCAATCAGCATTAGGTGCTCAGCGATCTCTTTTTCGTCAGCTAGCAAGTCTTGTTCAAGTGCTAAATCTTGCGCTTGATCTTTGCCGCGCATTCGCGTACCAGCAATCGGCCTTACAGTTGCTCGGCGATCACTGTCAACACGAGTTAGAATCTCGGGTGATGAACCAATAATATTAACATCACCTAAATTAAGATAATACATATAAGGTGATGGATTAAGTCGTCTAAGTTGTCGATATAACTCGATAGCTGGCGCCGTATAAGGTGCGCTTAGGCGTTGTGAAGGCACCACCTGCATGACATCACCTGCGACAATATATTGCTGAATACGACTTACTGTCTGCTTATAGCTTTGCTCACCAAAGCTTGATTTAAAATCTTCAGGCTTTAGATGATCAGATTGATAAGATTGCTTAATTAGTGGCTGATCAATTTGTGCTTCAATTTCATCCAAACGTGCTAATGCCTGCTCGTAGGAATGGGTGTCTGGATTGATATGAGTTAATAAGAATGCCTTATTGGCCAAATTGTCAAATACCACTAGATCATTCGACACCATTAGCAGAATATCTGCTACATTCAGCTCATCTTTTAAATTAATATCTTTTAATTTCGGCTCAATATAACGAATGATTTCATAGCCAAAATAACCAACCAAACCGCCATTAAATTCAGGCAGATCATTAATTTCAGGCACCTTAAAATTTTTCTGATAATTTTCAATCCAGGCAAGTGGATCTTTAACGTCAATTCGATCAATAACTGCACCGTCTTGCTCTATTTGAATTTCGTAATCGAACACCTTAACAACCGTTTGTGCATGCAAGCCAATCATTGAATAACGGCCCCATTTTTCACCGCCTTGGACGGATTCAAATAAATAGCTATAAGTGTTATTTGCCAACTTTAAATACAAACCCAGGGCAGTGTCGGTATCAAGTACCACCTCTCTAAAAACCGGAATATGGTTATAACCTTGATCTACATATTTATCGAAACTTGTTTTGTTCATAAGCGCATTTTAACGGATTTTAGACATAAAAAAACCGCATCGAGATTCGATGCGGTTTTAGCTAGCTTTAAAACTTAAGAATTACTCTTGAGCTTCTTCAGCTTCACTCAACTCAGCAGCTAATGCAATTTCGGCATCCGCACTGTGCGTCATACTTGCATCGCGCTTAGCACGACGCTCTTGATGGTGAGCAAAACCTGTTCCTGCAGGAATTAAACGACCTACAATTACATTTTCTTTCAAGCCTTGTAAAGTATCAACACGGCCAGTTGTAGAAGCTTCAGTTAACACTCGAGTAGTCTCTTGGAATGAAGCCGCAGAAATGAATGATTCTGTTGCTAATGAAGCTTTAGTAATACCCATTAACAATCTTTGGTAAGTAATCAATGATTTTCCTTGGGCAGCTAATTGCTTATTAGTTTCAATTACTCTAGCGTATTCGGCTGTTTCACCATTAACAAACTTAGAGTCACCAGCGTCAAGCACTTCGACTTTACGTAGCATTTGCTTAACAATTACTTCAATGTGCTTATCAGAGATGTTTACACCTTGTAGGCGATATACATCTTGTACTTCTTTAACCACATAGTTAGCTAATGCTTCAACACCTAACAGACGCAAGATATCATGAGGATTTGAAGGGCCATCAGAAATAACATCACCCTTCTCAACTGTTTCACCGTCAAAGACGTTAATTTGGCGCCATTTATGAATCATCATTTCTGTCGCTTCACCTTCAGCTGAAGTGATAATTAAACGATCCTTACTCTTGGTTGGATTACCAAAACTAACAACACCAGACTCTTCTGCAAGAATTGAATGATCTTTTGCTTTACGTGCCTCAAACAAGTCAGCAACACGTGGTAGACCACCGGTAATATCACTGGTCTTAGACTGATCTTTTGGAATTTTAGCCAAAACTTCACCCGCAGCAATTACTTGGTTATCT
>NZ_JAQRMS010000140.1 GCF_028599055.1 Candidatus Thioglobus sp. | reverse complement strand
GAAGTGGTGGATGCAGGGTTTGCAGAGCCAATTTTATATCCGCTAGATCTAGAAGGGGCAACGCCTGAGCATTACCAACAATTGCAAAAAGATGTGTTGGATAATTTTGGCCAGCTTGATGGCTTGATTCATAACGCCGGTATTATTGGCACCATGATGCCAATTGAACAGTACGACCTAAAGCTTTGGTATGCTACGATGCAGATCAATGTTAATGCGCCATTTATGTTGACTCAGGCCTTAATACCAGCTTTAAATAAATCTGATGATGCACGTATTTTGTTTTTATCGTCATCCGTAGGGCGTCACGCAAGAGCTTATTGGGGTGCGTATGGGGTGAGTAAATTTGCGATTGAAGGTTTGAGTAAAACCTTGTCAGAAGAGTTGGAAAAAACCAATATTAAAACTAATTCGCTTGACCCAAAACGCATGCGTACTAAAATGCGTCAAATCGCTTACCCAGCAGAAAATGCAGATAATAATCCAACGCCAGAGAGTATGTCGCCAGCAATCGTGTATTTAATGAGTAAGCAATCTAGTGCGTTAAATGGCGAGCAGTTTACTTTGTCCGATGTTTGATTAAACTTAAACCAAATAAAACAAAATAAATAACAATACCAGTAATGCCTGCCATCAAAGAAAAAACCCCAAGTGGCATAAATAAGCTTTCGTGTAGCCAGCCTTGAGCATCTACATATTGGAAAAAAATATTTTCAAGCAAGAGAAAAACAACACCTAAAAGCAATAAAAATAAAGAATTTTTTAAAATTTTATTTTGAAATGGCATTGTTTAACATTGTAAGTCACTTGTTAAATGTGGATGAATGGTTTTTAAAATTTCTTTAAAAACTTTCTCATTACCCGCAACCACATTGCCAGTTTCTAAGTATTTTCCACGTCCAGAAAAATCACCCACATAACCGCCAGCTTCTTTAACCAGCAGTACGCCTGCAGCAATATCCCAAATATTAAGTTCAATTTCCCAGAAGCCGTCCATTCTGCCGGCAGCCAAATAAGCTAAGTCTAGTGCCGCAGAACCGGCGCGACGAATACCGGCAACTTTTGGATGAATTGCCTTAAACATATCAAGATAAGCATCCAAGTGTTGCGGTGCTTTGAATGGGAATCCAGTGCCAATTAAGGTGTCTTCAAAGCCGTTCGTGCTAGTAACACGAATTCTTTGTTCGTTTAAATAAGCGCCATCACCCTTAGAGGCGGTAAATAGCTCTTCTTTAAAAGGGTCGTAGACCACCGCATGGGTTGGCTCGTCATTTTCATAAAGTGCAATAGAAACCGCATATTGTGGAAAACCATGAAGGTAGTTAGTGGTGCCGTCAAGTGGATCTAAAATCCATACAAAGCGCTTGTCTTTGCCGATGATTTCGCCATTTTCTTCACCTAGAATCGAATGATCAGGAAAGGCGTATTTCAACTCGTCTATAATAGCGTCTTCAGCTGCTTTATCCACTTCAGAAACGAAGTCATTAGCAGCTTTATTTTCAATCGTTAATAGATCGATTTGATTGTGATATCTAAGGATGATGTCACCCGCTTTTCGAGCGGCTTTAACAGCAATATTAAGCGTAGGATGCATAATTAATAGACAAATGGAAAAAGACACGAATTATACCTTTGATAATGTACGTGTGGTTATGGTTAATACCACTGAGCCAGGTAATATTGGCGCAGCGGCACGGGCGATGAAAAATATGAATCTTTCCAAGCTTTATTTGGTTAATCCAAAAGCGCATCCATCAGCTACAGCTACTGCACGTGCTAGTGGTGCGGACGATATTTTGTCGCAAGCGGTAGTTTGTAATTCATTAGAAGAAGCTTTAGCAGATACGCATTTGGTGATTGGCGCAAGTGCCCGTCAACGCAATATTAAATGGCGACAAATGGATGTAGTAGGCGCATGTGCGCAAATTCAACAAACCACAGCAACACAAGGGCGAGAAGTGGCGGTAGTATTTGGCACTGAAAATTCTGGCCTTTCCAATGAGGAGCTAGATTTGTGTCAAATTCTGATGACCATCCCTGGTAATCCTAATTATTTCTCACTCAATGTGGCTTCGGCCATTCAGGTGTTTGCTTATCAACATTATGTTTATAACACCACCACAGAGTTTGAAAAAAGCACCAATGAGCTAGCCAGCAATGTTGAGTTAGAAGGTTTTTACGCACACCTTGCTCAAGTGTTGGAGCACATTGACTACTTTGAAGAAAAACGCCCTAAAGAGTTGCTTATGCGCCGCATGCGTCGTTTCTTTGGCAGGGCTGAACCTGAAAAAGAAGAAGTTGCGATATTTAGGGGGATTCTCAGAAATATCCATCCATTTAAAAAATAGAAAATTTTTCAAATGGAGTTTCTAGCGTTAAAAGCATCTGAAACATGGATTAAATGCCGGTTTTATCTTTAAATAGTAAACAAATAATACTCTAACCCTGATTATTGGTTCATTTACTCAATAATCGGTTTTTTTACCTGTTATCATTTGTTGCATTAAATTTAAAAGTTAAATCGTGTTTAATTTTTTACCTAAATATCAAATATTAGGTAAAAATATAAATTTTATCTTAAAACAGATGGAATTTAGTTGTTTTTTACAGGGTTTATTTTTAATATCGCAATATAAGGAAATATATCCTTATAATAATAGTTAGAGCCGACCGCAGAGCGGTCGGCTCTAACGGCGTGGCAATAGTAGATTAACTTGTCAGACCGCCTGCGGCGTCTAACAAGCCAATCAACCCGACCTAGAGAATTTAAAATAGAGTAAACTCTAAATAAATTTACTAGGCGGGTT
>NZ_JAQRMS010000014.1 GCF_028599055.1 Candidatus Thioglobus sp. | reverse complement strand
CTATTTTGCCACGGGCCGTTATTGTTCCAAGGACCACGGTTGTTAAAGTTGTTATTCCAAGGGCCATTATTGCTAAAATTATTACCCCATGGGCCACGATTATTGTTATTGTTAAAATCAAACTCATCCATCATGTCATCCATTTCTTCACTAAACCAATCTGGTGTGAACATAGAATAAGGATTATGGGCGATGAAGCCGTTATCTTGGTTGTTGTTCCAGCCGTTATTGCCCCATGGACCATTGCCAAAACCTGCTGATGCATTAAGCGCTGCCACCATTAGTGACGTTGCGATGATTTTCTTCATACTCTCCCCTCGTTGATTGTTTGCATTAAAAAAGTTTATTATAAACCACTTCCATAAGCTGCTCGGCATTTTCATTAGACGAAAAAAAACCAGCAACGTGTGCTGGCTTTTATCAAACTAACTAAAACTTACTTAGCTGGTGCAACTGGCGCTTGAGGAGCGTTTGTGTTGTTCCAAGGGTTGTTAAAGTTGTTGTATGGGTTGTTAAAGTTGTTGTATGGGTTGTAACCGTTAAAGTTATTGTTGTTCCAACCGTTGTTGTTGTTATTGAATTCATCATCAAACTCATCTACCATGTTTGACATTTCTTCCATGTACCAACGTGGATCCCAGTAATCGTATGGGTTGTAACCAAACATACCGTTATCTTCTTGGTAACCGTAGTTGTTGTAGCCATTGTTCCATGGCATATCGTTGTTGTTAAAAAACGCGTTTGCGCTTAAAGAAGCAGCAACTAATGCGATTGCTAAAAGTTTTTTCATTGTCTTATCTCCATATCTAAATTATTTAAGAAACTATATTATAACATGATAATATATATTTGCAAGCTTTATTATAATTAAAAACCACGCCAGCTTGGTCTTCTTGGTTCAACAAAATTATAGTTTTGTGAATAAGGGCTTTGTAAATGCACTGGCTGCATTTGCGCTGACCTATTAGGATTGGCAAATGACATGGCTGCTGGTGTCATGTAAGTAGGCGCTGGTGTTGCTGGCGATTCAGCGCGGTAGGCTTGATCAGGGGTTGGCATTTGTGACATGTTGAATTGTGATGCGCCAACATTAAATGGGCGATTATTGTATGGGTAGCCATATTGACTAAACTTATCATCATCAGTCATTTTCTCCATCCAGTACATTGGCGTCCAAATCGGCCAATCATTATCATCATAGCCAGGGCCGTAACTATTAAAGTCTAAAAAGGCCTGAGCACTAAGACTACTAACTAGTAAGCCTGCAACCACTATTTTTTTCATTTTCTCTTCCCGTTGTTATGAATAATCAACATAATTATTATGAACCATTTGACCATGTCATTATAAAGCTGAAGTAATGGCCTGTGGGTATAATGCAAAACATGAATAGAACAAAGTTATTACAATCAATTTTAAAGCAAAGAATCATGGTTTTAGATGGCGCTATGGGCACCATGATTCAAAAACACAAACTCAGCGAAGCAGACTATCGTGGTGAACGTTTTAAAGATTGGCCTACTTTAGTTCAAGGTAATAACGACTTGCTGTCACTTACACAGCCTAAAATTATTCAAGACATCCATCGCTCGTATTTAGAGGTTGGTGCAGATATTGTAGAAACCAATACTTTTAACGCCACCAAAACCTCCATGAGTGATTATGAAATGGAAGAGCTAGCGTATGAGATTAATGTAGAAAGTGCGCGCTTAGCCAAAGCTGCTTGTGAGGAATTTTCAACTGATGACAAGCCAAGGTTTGTTGCTGGTGTTATCGGCCCTACTTCGCGCACCTGTTCACTCTCACCTGATGTTAACGACCCTGGTTTTAGAAACGTTACCTTTGATGAATTGGTTGGTGTGTATATGCAGTCCACCCGCGGTTTGATTGAAGGTGGTGCGGATATTATCCTTATCGAAACCATTTTTGACACACTAAACGCCAAGGCCGCTATTTTTGCCGTGCAAGAAGTATTTGAGCAGGATGATACCGAATTGCCGATTATGATCTCTGGCACCATTACTGATGCCTCAGGTCGTACGCTTTCTGGGCAAATGACCGAAGCGTTTTATAACTCATTGCGCCACGCTAAGCCGATATCCATTGGCCTTAACTGTGCCTTAGGCCCTGATTTATTGCGCCAATATGTGGCTGAAATGTCACGCGTGGCTGACACTTATGTATCAGCACATCCAAATGCTGGCTTGCCAAATGAATTTGGTGAGTACGATTTAGGTGCAATCACCATGAGTGAACAAGTGGGTGAATGGGCAGCTTCTGGTTTAGTTAATATTTTGGGTGGTTGTTGTGGCTCGACGCCAGAACATATTAAAGCAATTGCTAATGCCATCGATGGCCTAGCCCCAAGACAGATTCCAGATATTGCGCCGGAATGTCGTCTCTCAGGATTGGAAGCTTTTAATATTGGCGAGAACGCCTTATTTGTGAATGTGGGTGAACGTGCCAACGTTACTGGCTCGGCCAAGTTTAAACGTCTTATTCTTAATGAAGAGTATGAAGAGGCGCTGGATATTTGTCGTGCACAAGTAGAAGATGGCGCACAAGTGGTTGATATCAACATGGATGAAGGCATGTTGGATGGCAAGGCAGCGATGGTTCGTTTTATGAATCTTATCGCCTCTGAGCCTGACATTTCTAAAGTACCACTAATGGTGGATTCATCCAAATGGGATATTATTGAAGCCGGCTTAAAATGTACACAAGGTAAGCCGATTGTTAATTCTATCTCGCTTAAAGAAGGCAAGGATAATTTCGTTAAATATGCCAACTTATGTAAGCGCTATGGTGCGGCTATTATTGTCATGGCATTTGATGAGGTTGGCCAAGCGGACACCCAAGAACGCAAAATTGAGATTTGTACTGAAGCTTATAACATACTAGTCAATGAAGTCAATTTCCCAGCTGAAGATATTATCTTTGATCCGAATATTTTTGCGGTAGCAACCGGTATTGAAGAGCACAATAACTACGGTGTAGACTTTATTGAAGCCACACGTGAGATCACCCAAAACCTGCCTTACTCTAAAGTATCTGGTGGTGTATCTAACGTTTCTTTCTCCTTTAGGGGTAACAACCCTGTGCGTGAAGCCATTCACTCGGTATTTTTATACCACGCGGTAAAAGCTGGCATGACCATGGGTATTGTGAATGCTGGTCAGTTGGTGGTTTATGATGATATCGATCCAGAGCTGAAAAAAGCTGTGGAAGATGTGGTGCTCAATAGCGATGAAAACGCCGGTGAGCGCCTGGTAGATATTGCCGGGAAATTCTCAGGCACTGGTGAAGCCCAAGAAAACAAAAGAGATTTGGAATGGCGCACTTGGCCAGTTGAAAAGCGCTTAGAGCATTCCTTGGTTAAAGGAATTACTGAATTTATTGACGAAGACACTCAAGAGGCGTTGGATAAATTAGGCCGCCCTATTCTGGTTATTGAAGGTCCGTTAATGGATGGTATGAATGTGGTTGGTGATCTATTTGGTGACGGCAAGATGTTTTTGCCACAAGTGGTTAAATCTGCTCGAGTGATGAAAAAATCTGTTGCCTATCTTGATCCTTTCCTAGAGGCTGAAAAACAAGATTGCGCCTCCAACACCCAAGGAAAAATCCTCATGGCGACTGTTAAAGGTGACGTGCATGACATTGGTAAAAACATTGTTGGCGTTGTACTCTCTTGTAACAACTACGAAATTATTGATCTCGGCGTGATGGTACCTACTGAAACCATTCTAGAAACCGCCATTAAAGAAAATGTGGACATTATTGGCTTGTCTGGGCTAATCACTCCATCACTCGACGAAATGGTGTTTGTTGCCAAAGAGATGACACGTCAAGGCTTTGAGCTACCACTATTGATTGGTGGCGCTACCACCTCCATTGCGCATACAGCCGTTAAAATTGAGCCAGAGTACGACAAAGGTGTGTTCTACGTCAAAGATGCCTCTAAAGCAGTAGGTGTGGCCACCTCGCTACTATCAAACAAACTCAAACCTGCCTTAATGGAAGATACCAAAAAAGAGTATGAAAAAGTACGTGTTCGCCGTGCCAATAAAGGCAAAAGCAAGCTTATCAGTCTTGAAGCAGCTAGAAGTAATAAGCCTCAGTTAAAGTTTGATCAGATTACAATACCTAACAAACTCGGCGTTCATGTATTTGAAGATTACGACTTGAATGAAATTTTCAAGTTTATTGACTGGGTGCCATTTTTCCGTACTTGGGAGCTCGCGGGTAAATTCCCTGATATTCTCACTGACGAAGTAGTGGGTGAGTCGGCATCTGCCTTATTTGAAGATGCTAAAGCCATGTTCAAAAAAGTCATCAATGAGAAGCTTTTACAAGCTAATGCAGTTGTGGGTATCTTCCCAGCAAATAGTGTCAATGAAGATATTCAGCTTAGTGATGAAAATGGCGACACCATCATGACACTTAATCACTTACGCCAACAATTAGATAAAAAAGGCAATACACCAAACTTCTGCCTGAGTGATTTTATCGCCCCGAAAGACAGTGGCGTACAAGACTACATGGGTGCATTTGCCGTTACAGCCGGCATTAATATTGATCCACTGGTTGAGGCTTATGAAGCCGAGCATGATGATTACAATTCAATTATGATCAAGGCGGTAGCCGATCGTTTTGCTGAGGCGTTTGCAGAAATGATGCATTATAAATTCCGAACTGAACTATGGGGATACAGTGACGAAAACTTTAACAATGATGAATTTATTGAAGAAAAATACCGCGGCATCCGCCCTGCCCCAGGCTATCCTGCTTGCCCTGAACATAGTGAGAAAGATAAGCTATGGGAATTACTCGATGTTGAGAAAAATACCGGGATGACACTTACTAGCTCTTACGCTATGCTGCCAACAGCCTCAGTTAGTGGCTGGTATTTTGCCCATCCTGAATCGCGTTATTTTGGTGTGGCCAAAATCAACCAAGAACAAGTAGAAGATTACGCCAGTAGAAAAGGCATTTCGGTGGATCAAGCGGAAAGATTACTTTCGCCAAATTTGGAGTAACCCGCTTACTTTTTGTTTGGCACTACGCCCTATCTTTCCAATAGTTTGGAAGACGATTAAGATGCATTACTGCAATAACCAATATTTTATCGTCCTCTTTAGAATACAAGATTCCAAACGGAAATCTATTTACCAAAGAGCGTCTAATATTGCCATCAATTATCGCCCAAGCCTCTGGTAAAGACACTGAACGCTGAATAGCAACATAAACCTCGTTGGCAAAATCTAAACCTAAGTTAGAGTAAATGTTCTCATAATAATCAATCGCTTCATTTAATTCTATCTCTGCTTCTGGATGAAATGAAAAATTCACTAACTAAATCTCTTCCAAATTTTATTGAAAACTTGAATGCCATCAATCGCTTTTACTTTGCCGCTTTGTAATTCTTTTAGTCTTTTTGTAGCAAGCTTTGACCATTGGTCATCAATTTTTTCTTCTGGATGATTCAAACTTTTTAGTAGAGACTCAACAACTAGAGTTCGATCTTCAATAGGTAACGATACCGCTTCATTTATTAACGCTGTTGTATTCATTTTTTTTTAAATCCTAATATTTAAATTTTGATGATTAATAATATCATAAAAGACCAACCAAGAACAAGTGGAAGATTACGCCAGTAGAAAAGGCATTTCGGTGGATCAAGCAGAAAGATTACTTTCGCCAAATTTGGAGTAATACATTTCCAAGTGGGGTATGCCTTCAACTTCTTGACCTATGCTCGAAGAATATCGAACTTATTCTGAGGTGTGAATACACTCAATAAGTCGCTCAACTTGTCTAGTGCAGCAGCCATTACCGCTTGTAGCAAAAGTTTGATCTCGAACCTTCATCACGGTATTTGCCCCATTGGCAATCGCATTGATAATGTCAATTTTCTTAACTTCGTTACACACGCATAAATTTTTCTTAAGATTCTGCCTAAGAATTTCAGGCAGCTTATCTAGAGGATTATTAACCGTATTAGGCGTTGATTTCAATACTGCGAAGCTTTTTAGCTAATCGATCTAATGAAGCATTAATTAATTTAAATGCACCTTCTGCACCGTACAATTTGGCAATTTCAAGCGCTTCATTAATTACAACCTTATAAGGCACCTCAATGCTGTTTTGAAGCTCATAAGCACCCAAATACAAGATTGCATGTTCGACAGCGCCTAGCTCATCAGTTTCTCTGGAAAGCGTTGGGGCGATTAGCTCATCAAGCTGCGTTCTATTTTTAAGAATATTGATGAATAAATTTGAGAAAAACGCTTTTGATATTTTTCCTTCTTTCTGATTTAAGAATTGCTGCTCAATTTGCAACACTTCACCACCTGAAACGGTGTATTGATAAATGGCTTGAACCACACGCTCACGAGAGCGGTGTTTTGGAGTTTTGAATGCCATAATTTAAAACGCTTGAGTGTCAGCTTGCTTTGTTAAATAAAGCATTTCAATCATGGCCATGGTGGCTTCTTCACCCTTATTACCTTTGTAACCGCCTGCTCTACCAATGGTTTGATCCATGTTAAGCGTGGTTAGTACGCCAAATGTTGTTGGCACTTCAAATTGATAAGATACCTCAGCAACACCTTTAGCGCACTCATTACACACATAAACATCGTGCGGGGTTTCACCTTTAATAACAGCGCCCAATGTCACAATACCATCGTATAAATTTTTACCATTGGCTTGTTGCGCTGCAATGCGTTTAGCCAGAAGTGGAATTTCAAAAGCACCAGGCGCATAAAATACATTAACATTATTTTCATCAATGCCGTATTTAGCCAACGTTTCTTGTGCAGACGCTAACAACTTATCGCCAATATCTTGGTAAAAATAACCCACAATAATGGCAACTTTGCTGTCTTTTAAAAAGTCACTATTAGCGTTTTTGTCAAATTGAAATTGCATTTAAATCCTTTATTTGTTAATTTCTACGTATTCACTCACTTCCAAACCGAAGCCCTTAAGACCGTGTAGTTTTCTTGGTGAGCCCAATAGTTTCATTTTTTTCACGCCCAAGTCAGATAAGATTTGTGCACCAATTCCGTAGGTCTTAATATCGTCACCACTATCTCTTGAAACATTATCAATATTTTGCAAAATAGATTGATCAGTTTGCTTTCTAAGCAGTAACAACACGCCAGATTCTGCTTTGGTAATATGCTTTAATGCATCATCCACACTAAAACTGCTCGAACTTTCTTTTAAAACATCTTTAAAGGTATCTTCCATGTGTACGCGAACGCAAGTGTTGCTGTTGTCGTCAATCTTACCTTTGACTAATGCCAGGTGAGTTTCGTTATGAATGCTATCTAGAAATGAAACCACTTTGAACGTGCCATGATCGGTTGTAAATGGGCGCTCATTAATACGCTCAATGGTTTTTTCATGCTCAACACGATATGAAATTAAATCTTCAATCGTGCCCCACTTAATATTATGTTTTTTGGCAAAAATTTCAAGATCGTCACGACGTGCCATTGTGCCATCTTCATTAAGAATTTCAACAATCACCGAAGCTGGTTCAAAGCCTGACAGACGCGCAAGATCACAGCCTGCTTCTGTATGACCAGCACGAATCAATACACCACCTGGTTGAGCCATTAACGGGAAAATATGCCCTGGCTGAACAATATCTTCTGGTGTGGCATTTGGTGCTACTGCATCAAGTACAGTTTTGGCTCTATCTGCTGCTGAAATTCCAGTTGTTACCCCTTCTACTGCCTCGATTGATACGGTAAAGTTGGTGCCGTTTGCATCATTATTTTGCGCCACCATCAGTGGCAGGTTAAGCTGCTTACAACGCTCTTGAGTCAAGGTTAAGCAAATCAAACCACGGCCGTGTGTGGCCATAAAGTTAATATCCTCTTTGGTACACGTGGCTGCAGGAATAATCAGATCACCTTCATTTTCGCGATCTTCATCATCCATTAGGATGATCATTTTTCCTTGCTTATAATCTTCTAATATTTCTTCAATACTTGCTTTCATAATGCCTACTTACCTTGTAATAATTGCTCTAGATGACGTGCAATAATATCCACCTCTAAATTAACTCGACTGCCTTTTTTTAGCGTACCGAGTGTTGTTACTGCCAATGTATGAGGGACGATATTTAAGTCAAATTCATTAGCTTGAATATCATTAACTGTTAGGCTTACGCCATTAATACAGACAGAGCCTTTTTTGGCAATGTATTTTACCAAATTATCCGGCGCTTCAATCTTAAAGCGTGTTGATTCACCTTCACTAAAAGAATCGCTTACTTGTGCCACACCGTCAACATGACCACTAACCAAATGTCCATCAATACCTTGATTAAGTCTTAAGGCTTTTTCTAAGTTAACCGTATCACCCTCTTCAAGCTCAGAGAAAATGGTGCAATTAATGGTTTCTTGAGAAACATCTGCCTTAAAGAAATCATCACCAATCTCAACTGCTGTCAGACAAACGCCGTTAACCGCAATACTGTCGCCTATGGCAATATTGGAAAAATCAAAGTCTGGGGCGCTAAAACTAAAAACGGCACCTTTGTCATAAGCCAGTTTAGTTTTAATACTGCCCAATGCTTGAATGATGCCTGTGAACATAAATAAAGTAAACGATTAAAGATTGCTAATTTTACGCTAATTGCATCACACTTAGATTATGTCTTTATTTTCAAAACAATAACAAAAACTCGCACCCAGCAACACAATTACCCAGCCCAGGTAAATCCAAAGCATAACTAATACCAAGATTGATAAGGCGCCATAAATAAGCTCATAAATTGGGAAATATTGAATGTAGACAAACATGGCGTACTTAATAACTTCTAACAATACCGCAGCAATCACACCCGCCTTTAGCGCATTAACAAAGCGCACCTTTTCTAATGGCACGGAGTAATAAAGCAGCGCAAAACCAAAACTGGATAATACAAATGGTGTAAATATTGGTGCGTAGCGCATAACTGGCAAATTATTAAACAGCTCTGATGCCATGGCGTAAGAACTAAAGAACAACGATGCACCTAAAAGTATTGGGCCTAAAAACAAAACAAACAAGTAAGAAACCAGTCCTTCCATCCAATGGCGATGATGCGAATCATGCCAGGTAAGATTAATACGCTTATCAATTTCATACAGTAATAGCATTACTGCAAAAATCAAAAAAACCGTGGTATAGCCTTTAATAGACTGCGCTTGAGCAACAAATTGCTGAATATAGTCTTGTGCCAAACCAACATTTTGCGGCAATAAATAAGTAAACAAAAACTGCTCTAATGGTTTTTGTAAATCGGCAAAATAAGGTGATAAAGAAAAAACACTTAAACCGAGCGCAAGGCCTGGCACAATAGCAAACAATGTATCGAAAGATAAAATAGCCGCCGAATCAAAACCCTGGCGCTCGACAAATCTTCTCAATACAGTTGCAATCATAGGCCTATTTTTGTGACTTTAAGTAATCCTCATAGTTGCCAGAATAATAATGCATGCCATCTTCTTTTAGTTCAACTACCTTGGTAGATAATGAAGATACAAACTCTCTATCGTGACTCACAAATATAAGTGTACCCTCATAATTTTCTAGTGCAAGGTTAAGTGCTTCAATTGATTCCATGTCCAAGTGGTTAGTTGGCTCGTCCATTACCAATACATTTGGATTTTGCAACATTAGCTTACCAAATAACATTCTACCTTTTTCACCACCTGAAAGTGATTTGACACTTTTAATAATGTCATTTTTACCAAACAACATCTTGCCTAAAACACCGCGCATGTCTTGCATGTCTTGCTTCGGCTGTTTAAATTGAGCCATCCAATCAAGCACAGTCATATCTTGATCAAAATCAGCACTGTGATCCTGCGCATAATAACCAATGTTGATATTCTCACTCCATTTAACCTTGCCAGCATCTGGCTCAATTTCACCAACTAATGTGCGCAATAACGTGGTTTTACCAATACCATTTTGACCAATAATAGCAACACGCTCACCCACTTCAAATAAAAATTCAATATCCTTTAAAACATGTAAAGGTTTGGCGTCTTTATCGCCCCCTTGCGCCGTAAAGCTTTTATTTAACCCAGTTACCTCTAATACATTTCTGTGTAATTTGTGTTCTTGCTTGAAGATGATGTAAGGGCTAATTCTTGAAGAAGGTTTAATGTCAGAAAGCTCAATTTTTTCAAGCTGCTTTTGACGAGAAGTTGCCTGTTTTGACTTAGAAGCATTGGCTGAAAATCGTGACACAAAATGCTTTAGCTCTTTAATTTTGGCTTCTTTTTTGGCGTTATCGGCTTGCATCTTTTCCTGAATCGCCGTTGAGGCAATCATAAATTGATCGTAGTTACCAGGGAAGGTGTTAAGTGCACCATAGTCCAAATCTGACATATGTGTACAGACACCATTTAAAAAGTGTCTATCGTGCGAGATGATCACCATAGTGGCTTTACGCTCATTTAATACATCAACCAACCAGCTAATTGAATTGATATCCAAGTTGTTAGTTGGCTCGTCTAATAGTAGGATTTCTGGATCTGAGAACAAAGCTTGTGCCAAAAGTACACGCAATTTCCAACCAGGTGCAATCTCACTCATTAGGCCGTAATGCTGATCTTCAGGGATATCTAAACCTAATAGCAATTCACTCGCAGAAGACTCAGCCATATAGCCGTCCATTTCTGCAAATTCCATTTCCAGCTCACCCACCTTAATACCATCTGCGTCGCTCATTTCAGGTAAAGCGTAAATACGATCTCTTTCTTTTTTTACTTCCCAAAGCTTTTCATGACCCATAATAACGGTATCAACCACACGAAAATCTTCAAACGCAAATTGATCCTGACGCAAAATACCCAGACGCTCACCCTCGCTAATACTCACTGTGCCATTACTAGGCTTTAGCTCACCGGTTAAAATCTTCATAAAAGTAGATTTTCCACAGCCATTAGCACCAATTAGGCCGTAGCGATTGCCACCTTGAAACTTAATAGAGATATTTTCAAATAAAGGTTTTTCACCAAATTGCATGGTGATATTAGCAGTAGAAATCATGGACTTAGGATGGTTTTTGAAAAACAACCATTATCCCATAAACGCAATAAACAACTAAAACAAATATCAGATTGATTAGGACGCTTGAACGATCTGTTGAGGGTTAAAATAATGGGTAAATTCCAAGCTCAACAACAACTCAATGTTTGAAAAAACTGGACTATTACCCGATAAAAATTTAACAATTGCCATTCTTGTACTGCTTACCTTTGGCTGGATTATGTCGTTTTCAGCCTCATTAGGCCATTTTGATAGCTATGGTTATTTTGCTCGACAAAGTATCTTTATCTCACTAGGGTTAATGCTGGCCTTCACCTGCTTAAAAATACCACTATATTTTTATCAACAACATGCCAGGAAATTTTTTATTTTTACCCTGGTTTGCCTAGCTTTAGTATTTTTACCTGAGCCGATCGGTCGCACGGTTAACGGCTCTACACGCTGGATTAACTTTGTTATATTTAAGTTTCAACCTTCAGAAATGATGAAAATTGCCATGATTTTATACATGGCTGACTTTCTCATTCGTCATGAAAAAGATGTAAAAAAACCTTGGATGGGGCTTGTTAAAACACTCATTATTATCTCTTCAGCCGGCATTTTATTACTAATGGAAACCGATCTAGGTGCTACCGCCATCATCTCATTAACCGCACTAATCATGCTCTTTGCTGCCGGCGCCTACCTAAAACAACTTAGCATTGTTGGCACCGGATTATTTAGCCTAGCTGGCATTGGACTCTACATTGATGGCCTAAATGGCGGTGTGCGCTGGGCAAGATTAACAGAATTTTGGCAAATTGACTTATGGCTTAATGATAGTGAAAAAGTCTATCAAACCAAACAAGCGTTAATTGGTATTGCCAGAGGTGATTGGACCGGTGTTGGATTAGGCAACGGTATTCAAAAATACACCAAATTGCCTGAACCTCATACGGATATGATTTTTTCCATTATTGGTGAAGAAATTGGCATTATTGGCATGCTATTTGTTATTTTTAGCTTTGGCTACATTATGCTCAAAGGCTTTAAAATTGCCAAAGATGCGCTGAAACAAAAACGCAAATATAGCTCCTATGTTGGCTTTGGCATTTGTACTTGGCTGTCACTTCAGTTTAGCGTTAATATCGCCATGAATTTAGGTCTAATTCCTCCCAAAGGCTTTCCATTACCATTAATTAGTTATGGTGGCTCTAGTATGATATTTGTATTAATTGCTTGCGGAATTTTACTAAGAATAGACATGGAGAGTCGTTGTGAGTATTCCAAACAAAAAGACTATGTCTAATAAGAAAATTTTAATCATGGCGGGCGGCACAGGCGGGCACATTTTTCCAGCACTTGCCATCGTTAATGAGCTAAAAAAACACCGTGTTAATATTGAGTGGCTAGGTTCAAAACATGGCATGGAAAATACCATTGTGCCAAATAACAACATCAAGCTGCACCGCGTTAATGCAGTTGGCTTACGTGGCAAAAACTTAATAAGTTTACTTAAAGCGCCCTTCCAATTAGCGCTAGCCACCCTTCAAGTGTTCAAGGTATTTTATAAAGTTAAGCCAGACGTGGCTCTGGGTATGGGTGGTTTTGCCTCAGGCATTGGTGGTCTGGTTGCTTGGATTTTCAGAGTGCCTTTATTTATTCATGAGCAAAATGCCATTACTGGTACCACTAATAAACTACTCTCAAGTATTGCCACGCAAACTTTTCAAGCCTTTGACAACACCTTTGAAGATAAAATTCATGCACTCACTGTCGGTAATCCAGTGGCTTTCAAAGTGGCTAATCTAATAGCGGAAAATAAGAAACTTAACTTGTTAATTGTGGGTGGCAGTCTCGGCTCAAAACCAATTAATGATGTGGTAACTAAACTTGATATAAATATTAATATTTGGCATCAAACTGGCCAATTACATTTAGAGAACGTTCAATCTCAATATAAGAAAAAATCAGTCAAAGTAACGGCCTTTATTGATGACATGGCCAAAGCATACGCTTGGGCCGATATAGTGTTGTGCAGAGCTGGTGCAATGACTGTTTCAGAACTTATGCTAAGTGGCACACCAAGCATCCTAATTCCGTTACCCCATGCTATTGACAATCATCAATATTACAACGCAAAGATACTGGCAGATGCTGAGGCTGGTATCTTAATTGAACAGAAAGATTTGTCTATTGAGTTGCTTGAAGAAAGCTTACAAAATCTTACTGATGAAGCATTGCAAAGTATGTCAAACCGTGCATTAGCATTGGCCAAACCAACTGCTGCAAGTGATATTGTTAGCAGCTTATACCATATTCAATAAATAATTATATTAATACAGGGTTAGATTTATGGTAGTTTTGTTGGTAAAAAATCTAGCCTTACTTATTGATAAGGCTTATATTTTTTATAAATAAAAATGCAGTGAAGATGAGCTTGTATTAGTGTAATTATTTATTGAATATGGTATTACTTCAGGCATAAAAAAACCGCATTTAAGCGGCCTTTATAAACTCAATCACTCGCTATCGCCACTCGGTACAGGTGGTTATTTCATTAGTATTACCAAATCTATCTGATTTCTTTTGGGTAACACAGCGACGCTCCTGAGTTTTAGCTGGCACCTCAACAATCTTATCCACATAGACAATTTTTTCAACAATCACTTCTTTAACTGGATTGGTATTATCACAAATATCATTTTTGATATTTTCTATTTTTTGCTTGGCTTTTACATGTTGTTTATTTGACCAAGCTTTGGCATCACTTGGCAGGTCAGCCAAAATACCAATACCAGAGTCAACCACATTGCCCAAACAACCGCCCAAGTGCTCAAGATTGTCATAACCACTCGAACATTTATTTGTTTCAGCTGTGGCGTTAACACTCACCAAAGCGGTCAATAACAAAGCTAATAAAGATTTTTTCATACCATTCTCCAATTAATTAATGATGCTGATGCATGTTAATACCCAAACCCTTAAACAAGGCTTCATCCTTGCTTTGAGTAACGTTTGGCGTGGTTAACAGTTCATCGCCATAAAATACCGAATTTGCCCCAGCAAAGAAACAACTTGCTTGCATGGTTTCACTCATATCTGTTCGTCCAGCAGATAAACGTACTACCGATTTAGGCATTAAAATTCTAGCCACAGCAATTGAACGAATAAAATCAATGTCGCTTGGTTTTTCCATGGTTTCGAATGGCGTACCTGGTACGGGTACTAACAAATTAATTGGCACCGAATTAGGATGCTGATCCATGTTCGCCAAAGTTTGTAGCATAGACGCTCTGTCTTCAACCGTTTCACCCAAGCCTAAAATACCACCACTACAAACATTAATGCCAGCTTGCTGCACATGATCAATGGTATCTAGGCGATCTTGGAATTCACGCGTGGTAATTACATTAGAGTAATGCTCTTTTGAGGTGTCAATATTATGGTTGTAGTAATCAAGCCCTGCTTCTTTTAACTTAGCTGCTTGTGATTCACTCAACATGCCTAGCGTCACACAAGACTCCATGCCTAAATCTTTTACCTCTTTAATCATTTCAATCACCAAATCGAGTGATTTATCCGTTGGATTTCGCCAAGCAGCACCCATGCAAAAGCGCTCAGAACCTAAATCTTTGGCTTTTTTGGCAGCCTCTTTAACTTGCTGAATTTGCATCAACTTTTCACGTTCTAAACCAGAATCATGTTTGGATGATTGTGAACAATAAGAGCAGTCTTCTGGGCAGGCGCCCGTTTTAATATTTAACAATGAAGATACTTGCACTTTGTTTGGATCAAAATTCTCTCGATGAATGCTGTGTGCTTTAAATAACAAATCGTTAAATGGCATAGCAAACAGTTGGTTAATTTCTTCCAATGTCCAGTCGTGTTTTAAATCACTCATAAGTAGATTGTTTAATAATATTTTGGCTATTTTACCGGTATTTTAGACACAAAAAAGCCGTACAAAAGTACGGCTTTTATTTAAGCTGAAAGGTGAATTAACAGCTGTAATACATATCAAACTCAACCGGATGAGGTGACGCACGTAATGCTGTCACTTCTTCCATCTTAAGATCAATAAATGAATCAATTACATTGTCAGTAAATACACCACCCGCTTTCAAGAACTCACGATCTTGGTCTAGCGCGTTTAATGCTTGATCTAATGATGAACAAACCTTAGGAATAGCATCTTTTTCTTTTTCAGTTAATTCGTATAAATCTTCATCACCTGGCTTACCTGGGTCAATCTTATTTTTGATACCATCAAGGCCAGCCATCAACATAGCAGCAAATGCTAAGTATGGGTTAGCTGTAGGATCTGGGAAACGCACTTCAATACGACGACCTCTTGGATTAGACACAAAAGGAATACGAATCGCAGCAGAACGGTTTTTAGCAGAGTATGCTAGCATTTCTGGTGCTTCAAAACCCGGTACTAAACGCTTGTAAGAGTTAGTTGAAGAGTTTGTAAATGCATTTAGTGCTTGAGAGTGCTTAATAATACCACCAATGTAATGTAGTGCCATTTCACTTAAGTTACCGTACTCATCACCATCAAATAAGTTTTTACCATCTTTAGCAATTGACTGGTGAACGTGCATACCGTTACCATTATCAACCGCAATAGGCTTAGGCATAAACGTAGCTGTTTTGCCGTATAAGTGAGCAACGTTATGAACACAGTACTTAAGAATTTGCGTTTCATCAGCCTTCTTAACCATTGTGTTAAATAATGCACCAATTTCACATTGGCCTGCTGTACCTACTTCGTGGTGATGTACTTCAGTTGTCACACCCATTTCTTCAATCGCTAAACACATCTGCGCACGTAAATCATGTAATGAATCAACTGGTGGTACTGGGAAGTAGCCGCCTTTAATTCTTGGACGGTGACCTTTGTTGCCACCTTCTAAATCAGAACCAGACTCCCAGTCTGCTTCTTCAGAATGAATTTCATAAAACGCTTTACCAAGACCAAAACCTGTGTCCCACTTAACGCTATCAAATACAAAAAATTCAGGCTCGTTACCGAAGTATGCCGTATCACCAATACCTGTTTCGTTTAAGTAAGCTTCAGCACGCTTAGCGATTGAACGAGGATCTTTCTCGTAGCCTTGCATGTCGTTTGATTCAATAATATCACAGGTGATATTTAACGTTGAAAGCTCAGTGAACGGGTCCATAATAGCCGTTGTTGTATCTGGCTTCATAATCATGTCAGATTCATTAATTGGCTTCCAACCTGCGATTGAAGAACCGTCAAACATTTGACCTTCTTCTAATTTTTCAGCGTCAATGGTGTGTGCTGGAACACTAACGTGCTGCTCTTTACCTATAGTATCAGTAAAACGAAAATCAACGAACTTAACGTCGTTATCTTCAATCATCTTCATTACATCTTGTGCAGACATATTTTCTCCTTTATTTGTAACTGTTTGTATTAACTGACAATCATTGTCAAGCAGAGCGCGCCGTTGCGTTCAAATTCTGTGTTTCTTTATTGTAATATAATAAATATCTACTATATTTGCATCAAAAACAGCGAATTATTCTACCCTATTTTCTCCACCAAAAGTATGATCTCGTCTGATTTTTCTTCAATCTCTAACACTTTGTGACCATGCACCTTGCACCAAGCCGGTATATCATGAAGCACACCTGGATCAGTTGCTAGCATTTCAACAGTGTCTCCGACCTTAACTTTATCAATCATTTCACCAAGACGAATCACCGGCATGGGGCATAACAATCTTTTAACATCAATATTAGTTTGCATCAATCCAATCCTGTGGTTTTAAGAATTTTCCATACAACATCGCTTCCGGTGTGCCTGATTTTGGCTCGAATTGGTATTCCCAACGCACCAATGGTGGCAAGGACATTAGTATTGATTCAGTACGTCCACCTGTTTGCAAGCCGAATAACGTGCCACGATCATAAACCAAATTAAACTCTACGTAGCGGCCACGACGATACAATTGAAATTGTCTTTCATGATCGCCATATTCTGTATCTTTACGCTTTTCAACAATTGGCCTATAGGCTTTAATATAGCTATTACCCACACTTTGCATAAAAGCAAAACATGCTTCAAAACTACCTTCGTTCAAATCATCAAAAAACAAACCACCAATACCGCGCTGTTCATCACGATGCTTTAGATAAAAATAATCATCACACCATTTTTTGTATTTAGCATACACCTCTTCACCAAAAGGATCACAAGCTGCTTTAGCACTTTGATGCCAAAAAATAGCATCTTCATCAAACCCGTAATACGGGGTTAAATCAAAGCCACCACCAAACCACCAAATTGGATCTTCGCCAGCTTTTTCAGCCACAAAAAAACGCACATTAGCATGTGATGTTGGCACATATGGATTGTTAGGGTGGATAACCAGTGATACACCCAAGGCACTAAAACTACGCCCTGCTAGCTCAGGCCTTAATGCTGTTGCAGAGGCTGGCATATTGTCACCATGGACAATTGAAAAGTTAACACCGGCTTGTTCAAACACACCTCCACCAGTTAACACTCGAGTTAAGCCATTGCCACTACCATTTGGCTTAGACCACTCATCTTTAATGAATTTAGCCTGACCATCAACTTGCTCCAATTGCATGCAAATATCTTCTTGTAAAGCTAACAAATAATCTTTAATTTGATCAATCATCTAAGTTTCTCTCCCGTGTGTAAATTAATAATGCTTGATGGATTACTATTGGTTGTTACAGGCGCAATTATATAGTCTAATTGACCCTTGAAATAAAGGCGCAACTTTAAGCTATTTTGAGCAACAGGATAACCAGATAAATTCGCACTGGTACTCACCAGAGCACTGCCAGTTAATTGACGAATTGTGCCAATTAACTGGCAGTGCTCTGGTGAG
>NZ_JAQRMS010000139.1 GCF_028599055.1 Candidatus Thioglobus sp. | reverse complement strand
GTTAGGGTTAGGGTTAGGGTTAGGTTTAGGTTTAGGGCTAAGGTTAGAGTAAGGGTTTGGGTTAGGGTTAGGGCTAAGGTTATGATTAAGGTTAAGTTAGGATTCACGTTATAGGGTCCTCTAAAAGAGAATGTACAATGTAATCTGAACCTGGCCTTGTCCCTTCTCCGTCATTGTTTCAAAACCATGTCTTAACGGGTGTGAGGTATTTTGAAGTATACATCAGTGACGTCATATCATTGAACGTCGATTTGAGGCTGGACGTCGATCTGAGTCTTACATATATTTATATATACAGTAGTCTCCCTTGTATAAGGTCAATCCCACCAAAGGTCATCCACTCATCAGGACAGATTTCACATAATAAAATCTTTTTACAGAAGGGATGGCTTTATATGAGAGGGAAATACTGGATCAATTTAACTGACAGTGGCTATAGAACTTATAAATATTGTTAAAAGTTTATCTAAAGCCCCTAAACTCTTAGCCCTTTTCCTCTGGTCAGAATGAAAGGTTTCATGACAGCAAACGGGGCCAATTTTAAAAGTATAACAACAGCAGTACAAACATAAAGGTGCTGTTAAAACAGACCAAAAATTATTTAAAATGATGAAAATCATGATATGAAATTGGGAAAAAAAATCTGTATTACTTGATCTATATAAAAGAAACATTTATTGTTGATTAATATAGACATTTCTTAAGGATATTTGACATTCTGTTGAAAATATTCAATACTTTTTCAACAAAGACAGAATGGGTGTATATTTATGGAATTACCATTTATTTTTAAATTTAATAGTATGCAACACGTAGTCTTTGTGGTAATGTTAACCTTTTTCACGCAGTATTTCTATTGATAAGCCATAAAAACTAAAAATGAAGGTGGCATTATGTCAGATTATAAAACTACATGTATATGTGGAGAAAATGATATTGACGAATGAATTCAATAGCTTTTTAATTTTTTTTTTAGGTCACTTGACCTAAAAAGTTTGAAGATACCAAAGGGGTAATCATAAGCCAAAAATCAAAGGATAGACAACACAATGGCCAAAAGAAAAATGACAAACAACCATCTACAAAACATACACATAAAACTAAAGATCAAGTAACATGAACCCCTTTAAAAAACCGGGGATGAACTTGGGTTCTCCGGAAGGGTTAGCAGTTTCTGCTCCACTAGTGGCATCCATTGTGTTAATCTAGTTACAAACACTGTGATAAGTCATGAATGAGGAAAGGACCGGGAAGTGTTTACAACAAGTGGAACATATCCGTGGTCATTTGTGACAAGATATTCCATAGCGATCAACCAAGTCATCTGTAAAGCAAATGTGCCAATTTTAACTAAACCTTGGCTGTTTAAAAATTGTGTTCGACAGGCCTGCCTACCTTCAAATATAGCCAACGGTACTAAAGATATAAATTGTCTTTAAACAGCCACTATTTCTTCCCTTTGAAATGGAGTGAGATAATATTTAATTAGTAGATATATGTCAAATTAAATTAGTTCTCATTTCTTTGGTAAAATATGTAATTGCATATTTTTGGCTAATATGTAAATTGAGCCTAATCTGGTGGTGATCTTGTTCATTATTGACCAACCACTTTGTGTTCGTTATAGTGGTGATCTAGATCATTATTGACCAACCACTTTGTGTTCCTTCTAGTGGTGATCTTGTCATTATTGACCAACCGCTTTGTGTTCCTTCCAGTGATCTTGTTTTGTATTAATCAACCACTTTGTGTTCGTTATAGTGGTGATCTAGATCATTATTGACCAACCTGTTTGTGTTCCTTCCAGTGATCTTGTTTTGTATTGATCAACCACTTTCTGTTCCTTATAGTGGTGATCTAGATCATTATCGACCAATCTGTTTGTGTTCCTTCCAGTGGTGATCTTGTTCTGTATTTTTCAACCACTGTATTCCTTACAGTGTTGATCTTGATAATTATTGACCAACCTGTTTGTGTTCTTACCAGTTGTGATCTTGCTCTGTATTTATCAAACACTTCGTGTTCCTTATAGTAGTGATCTTGTTCATTATTGACCATTCCAGTGGTAATTTTGTTCATTATTGACCAACCACTTTGTGTTCCTTCCAGTGGTGATCTTGTTCATTATTGACCAACCACTTTGTGTTCCTTCCAGTTGTGATCTTGTTCATTATTGACCAACCACTTTGTGTTCCTTCCAGTTGTGATCTTGTTCATTATTGTCCAACCTGTTTGTGTTCCTTCTAGTGGTGATCTTGTTCTTAATTGACCAACCACTTTGTGTTCCTTCCAGTGGTGATCTTGTTCTGTCTTGAACAACCACTTTGTTTTTCTTCCAGTGATGATATTGTTATGTCTTGAATAACCACTTTGTTTTTCTTCCAGTGGTGATCTTGTTCCGTGGTTACCAACCACTTTGTGTTCCTTCTAGTGATGATCTAGTTTTGTCTTAGACAACCACTTTGTGTTCCTTCCAGTGGTGATCTTGTTTTTTCTTGAACAACCACTTTGTGTTCCTTCCAGTAGTGATCTTGTTTTGTCTTGAACGACCACTTCGTGTTCCTTCAAATGGTGATCTTGTTCTGTCTCGAACAATCTTTGTGTTCCTTCCAGTGGTGAGTTTGTTTTGTCTTGACTAACCACTTTGTGTTCCTTCTAGTGGTGATCTTGTTTTGTCTTGAACAACCACTTTGTGTTCCTTCTTGTGGTGATCTTTTTTTGTCTTGAACAATCTTTGTGTTCCTTCCAGTGGTGAGTTTGTTTTGTCTTGACTAACCACTTTGTGTTCCTTCTAGTGGTGATCTTGTTTTGTC
>NZ_JAQRMS010000138.1 GCF_028599055.1 Candidatus Thioglobus sp. | reverse complement strand
GTTTCGCCCATGGCAAATACACTGATCTCATTAACAGCACCAAAGCGATTTTTAACCGCACGAATAATACGGTAGCGCCCACCGGCATCACCTTCAAAATACAACACTGCATCTACCATATGCTCAAGTATTCTTGGGCCTGCTAAAGCGCCACCTTTGGTGACATGACCAATCATCAGCAAGATAGTGTTGGTTTGTTTGGCAAATTGGGTTAGCTGGGCAGCGCAATCGCGCACTTGAGTAACCGAGCCTGGTGCAGAGGTTAAGCCGTCAGTTACCATAGTTTGAATGGAATCGATCACAATAACTTTTGGCTTAACTTCTTTAGCCAACTTAATGATTTTTTCTAAATGCGTTTCACTGAGTAACAATATATCTTCATTAATACCCAAACGTATAGCTCGATCACTCACTTGCTCTGCTGACTCTTCACCACTCACATACAGCGTGGTGTCATTTTTATTAATGGCGGCCATGGCTTGTAGGATAAGGGTAGATTTACCAATACCAGGATCGCCACCAATTAACACCACGGAACCATCAACCAATCCACCGCCAAGGGTTCGATCCAGCTCACTTAAGCCGGTGGTAAGTCGCTCTCTATGTTCTGACTTAATATCAGAAAGATTTTGCACAGTTGAAGGCGGAAGGTCTTTAAGGCTTTCAGGTTTAGATGAAGTAGCTTGAGATAAAACAACCTCTTCTAATGTATTCCACTCTTTGCAAGTAAGACATTGCCCAGCCCACTGTGGTTGAGATGCGCCACACTCACGACAAATAAACTCGCTTTTAGTCTTAGCCATTATTTTTTCATGAGTTTTTCAATCTCATTTTTAAAGGCTTCAATATCCTGGAATTGACGATAAACTGAAGCAAAGCGAATATAAGCCACTTCATCAAGTGCTTTTAACTCCTGCATGACCCACTCACCAATTTTATCCGAAGATACTTCACGCTCAGCTTGAGTCATGAGTTTGCGCTCAATACGTTGAATAGCTGTTTCAATTTGAGAGGTTTTAACCGGTCGTTTTTCTAAAGCTTTAAGCAAGCCAGAACGAAGCTTGTCTTCACTAAATGATTCACGAGATTCATCACTCTTAACCAGTCTTGGTAGATTGAGGTCAACCGTTTCACGGGTTGAATAACGCTCGCCACAAGAAGTGCACTCGCGACGACGACGCACTTGTGAGCCATCATCGATTAGGCGAGTATCTAATACCTTGGTGTCATCAGACTGACAAAATGGACAGCGCATTCTCCCCCTTGAGTAATGCTAAGAGTAAACCGGATGTGCTGCGCAAAGTTCAGTAACTTTAGCTTGCACTTCATCAATAACCGCTTGATTTTCAAGATCATCACAAATATCACACATCCATGAAGCTAGATTTGCACAATCAGTTTCATCAAATCCGCGTGTGGTTGCCGCCGGTGTGCCCACACGAATACCACTAGTGACAAATGGTGATTGAGGATCATTAGGTACAGCGTTCATATTTACAGTAATGTGCGCCGCACCTAGTGCTGCGTCAACAGCCTTACCAGTTAAGCCTTGATCAATAAAACTTACTAAGAATAAATGATCGTCTGTACCGCCAGAAACCACATCAAAACCGCGCTGAATAAAAGTATCGGCCATTGCTTGTGCATTGATCTTAACTTGCTTTTGGTAAGCCTTGTATTCATCGCTCATTGCCTCTTTAAAGCAAACCGCTTTAGCCGCAATAATATGCATTAATGGGCCACCTTGAATACCTGGGAAAATTGCAGAGTTAAGTTTTTTCTCAATTTCTTCGTTGGCTTTGGCTAGAATCAAACCACCACGAGGGCCGCGCAAAGTCTTATGAGTTGTGGTAGTTGTTACATCAGCAATACCTACTGGAGATGGATACTCACCCGTTGCAATTAAACCGGCAACGTGCGCCATATCAACAAACAAATAAGCACCAACACTATCAGCAATATCTCTAAAACGCTGCCAATCAACAACACGTGAGTATGCTGAAAATCCTGCAATAATCATCTTTGGCTTGTGCTCTTGGGCCAACGCCTCCACTTGAGCGTAATCAATCTCACCTGTTGATTCATCCAAACCATATTGAATGGCATTGAAATTTTTACCTGAAAAAGAAGGTGCCGCACCATGTGTCAAGTGACCACCATGCGCCAAGCTCATGCCTAAAATGGTATCACCTGGTACTAATAATGCTTGAAATACTGCTGCATTAGCTTGAGAGCCAGAATGAGGCTGCACGTTAGCGTAATCTGCACCAAATAATTCTTTTGCACGATCAATCGCCAATTGTTCCACCACATCAACATGTTCACAACCGCCGTAGTAACGCTTTTTAGGATAACCTTCTGCATACTTATTGGTAAGCTGCGAACCTTGCGCCTCCATAACTGCTGGTGACGTATAGTTTTCACTAGCAATTAACTCAATATGCGCTTCTTGACGAGCTTCTTCTGCGCTAATAGCATTAGCAATATCGATATCTACTTTAGATAATGTTTGAGATTTATTAAACATGGTACTCCTGATTAAAATTGATAGAAAAACTATTTTAGGGGATAAAATAGAATTAATTTTATAGTATTTTTGTGGTTAATATTAGTCAGTTGGAAAACCCCATTGTTTGTATTTTTTGGATTTTCCTTGTAAATTGTAAAGCCATTATTCTTAAATTGTTTTTATAATTTTATTAACGCACAACCTCTTTATCAATATGGAAATAAACATAAAACAGCTTATTAGCCTTATCAAACAAGTCGCCCAAACAGAACTACTACCGCGCTTTCAACATGTTACTAAATCATACAAAGCTGATGGCAGTATTGTGAC
>NZ_JAQRMS010000137.1 GCF_028599055.1 Candidatus Thioglobus sp. | reverse complement strand
TTAGTGTGCATTTGTGTTACAAAATCTATTTGAGTGTTTAGCTCAGATGAGATCTTGGTTGGGATAGATAACACTCTAAAATATTTAATGTTAGACACAGTTAATTGATTTTTGTTCGTATCAATATCTTTGATTTTAAGATTAAGCGCCTCACTTGACCTTAAGCCACAACCATATAGCAAATAAACCAACAGTTGATATGAGCCCTTTAAGTGGTAAATAATTGAATCAATCTGTTCTTTAGTTAGGACATCTGGCAAATTGACGCTATGTGTTAACCTGAGCTCAGATACGAAAGACTTATTAATCGGCACGTTAAGAATCTTATTGTAAAAAAACACAATCGCATTAAGTGCTTGATTGTAAGTAGAAGATTTAAGATTTTTCAAAGCCAGACTGGCTAAATACTCAGAAATGTGTTTCGTCTTAAATTGTGTTAATTCTATATTATGATATTTCACAAAGCGCCCAATCCAAGACTGATATACCCCAATAGACGCTTCACTGTAATGATTCTCATTTAACTTTTGAGTGATTTCTTGTTTGTTAATGAGTCGCATTTAGGATTTTATATCTATAAAAAATAGTGAAATATCATTAAGATTTGATAAAGATCAATGATTGCACTTTACTTTTAAATATCCGAGGGTTAAAGTAGGGTTTGTAGATTATGCAAACGCAACATCGCTTTGTAAGCTCGGGATAGTTAGAGTTTGAACATGTAGAGAGTTTGATTGGTTAAGCATTTTTTTGGCGCAACTTATACAACGGCCACAACAGGTGCCTACTTTAAGTTGTTTAGATAAATCATTCATCGAGGATGCACCTTTATTGATGGCAGTTTGAATGTCTTTATCGGTAACGGCGTTGCAAATGCAAATGTACATGATTATTAAATGTAAATGATAATGACTCTCATTATAATGTAAGTATTTAAGAACTGTCAACAGAAAAGGAATAAAAAATGAAAATTGATAACAATATAAATAAGACTTTAAATAAAGTGTTGAAAGACTCACTCACTATGATCAATCAATATTTCTTGCATGCAAGAATGTTAAATGATTGGGGTTTTGATGAATTGGGTGGTAAGAATTATAAATATTCAATTAAGGCCATGAAAGAGTCTGATGAGATGATTAAGCGAATTTTATTTTTAGAAGGTCTGCCAAATCTTCAAGATTTGGGCAAGTTAAATATTGGTGAAAATGTGTCAGAAATCCTTTCAGGAAATTTAGCCATGGAGACCCAATTTAGAGGTGTTTTACAATCAGGTATTTCAGAAGCTGAAGGTGAAAAAGATTACGTAACTCGTGATCACTTGAAAGAGTGCTTGGAAGAGTGCGAAGATCGACTAGATTACTTTGAAACCCAAATTAGTTTGTTTAATGATGTGGGTTCAGAGAATTACCATCAATCAATTATGTAATAAAAGGAGAGATAATATGAAAGGAAATACAAAAGTAGTAGATAAATTACAATTTTTATTAAAAGGTGAGCTTGCAGCTCGTGATCAATACTTTACTCATTCACGTATGTATGATGATTGGGGTTTATCAAAATTATTTGAACGACTTAATCATGAAATGGAGGAAGAGACGGATCATGCAGATCAGATCATTAAGCGTTTATTGTTTTTAGAAACAACCCCAGATTTGTCAATTCAAGATGGTTTAAATATTGGTTCAGATGTTAAGTCTTGTATTGAGGCAGATTTGGCACTTGAATACAAAGTCGTAGACGATTTAAAAGCAGCTATCAAGCTATGTGAAGAGGAAGAAGATTTTGTAACCCGTACCATGTTGCGTGGTCAGCTTGAAGATACGGAAGAAGATCATACTTATTGGTTAGAAAAACAATTGGGCTTGATTGAGAAAGTAGGGATGCAAAACTACATTCAATCTCAGATGTAACTTCTAAATTTAGCTGTTAATTCAGCTATGCATTAAAAAAATAGCACGCTTTTGCGTGCTATTTTTTTTGTCTGAAATATAGTAAAAGATTGCTACACAGGGCTTTAGTGATTATTCTGAGAATGATATTTCACATAAAACACTGTATTGTGATAAATTGCTTGCAATTGTAAATGAGAATCAGTATCATTTGCATCTAAGTACTTCGGGGAGAGGTACTGATAAGAATTATAAAATAAATTTGAGGAGAATAAGAAAATGACAGGTTTAGCAATGCAAAGTAATAAGGGTTATCTGGTGTTAACAAAAAGTCAAGTGGTTGAATATTTGGACAATTACCTAAGGTAGCCACAACAAGGTTGGAAATTGATTTGATCTCTCTTCTGAAATAATCCTGATTCAGATCAATTTCAACAAAAGCCTCTGAAGTCTAGTCCCCTTTGGAGCACCTATTACAACAGGTTAGACATTGGTATTAATATTTGAAATTCGAGTGAAACCTCCTTTTCATAAAAATAGAAAATTTTAATATCAATGCTGCCTTATAAGACTCTCTCCTTATAAGGCAAACTTTAAAAAAATAGAAGTGAACATATTACCAGTCTGGCTTTCACTCTCTCAAACTTTAATCCAGACTGGTAATACTGGCTGTCCTCTTGCCTAAAGAGGTCCTAATTTAAACTGGAGATTAATCATGACAATCGAGAAAAAGCACGTTCTACAAGCCATTACCATCATGAAACAATTGAAAACTAAAACACCAGTTGTTGTCAATACAGCCTCAAGTGATGGTTGTGACGGCTGTTGTGGTGAATGCGGCGGTCAAAATAAAAAATAAGACTAATGTATAACTTTTGGCAGCAAACTAAATTAAGTTATTTGCGTCGACACGAGCAAGTTAATTTTGAGTCAATGAGGCGACTTAACT
>NZ_JAQRMS010000136.1 GCF_028599055.1 Candidatus Thioglobus sp. | reverse complement strand
CATGGCAAACCCCCATCACCGCAGAAGGGCTAGATGCCGTGCAAAAATTGTTAAAACGCACCGCCAGCAAAAATACTGCCGTTAGTTGTCATCAATTAAAATCAAGAATTAGAACAGAATTGCTTTGGGTGGTTGGAAAAAGAGACAAATTTAATAGTGAGGGAATTGTGGCGGTTAATTGGACAGAGCAAGATAAATTTATTGGGGAGTTTGAAATGGAAAATATTCACTTGATTAGGGCTTTAGCAGTTTTAGCAGCTTTATTTCATGATTTGGGTAAAGCCTCAAAAGCTTTTCAAAAAAAACTAAGAGACCCTAAGTATGCCGATGCCATCAGACATGAATGGGTGTCAATTATTATTTTGTCAAAATTCATAGACAGTCGTGAGGATGAAGTTTGGCTAAATGATTTGTCAATCAATGGTATGCGGTTTGAAAAATTAACGCTTGATGATGCTAAAAACCCATTGGCGACCATGTCAATAACTGGAAAGATGGTTGCTTGGTTGATTTTTACTCATCACTTATTGCCTATAGAGAGTAAAGAAAATATCGAAGCCAACAAGTGGACTGAAAAATATTTTGATTTTCAACAAACAATGGATTTGTTTGACGAGAAATGGGGTTATGCAAAAGATAATCAAGAAAATTTAACAGATTGTATTGAGTTCGATGAACTGTTAGGTGAAAGTAAAAAGTGGCAATCTCAAGTAAAAAGATGGGCGAGAAAAATAAAGGAATCTTTACCTGATTTAGAAAAATCGCTACAAATTGGCACATATAGATTAACACTTAGTTACGCAAGAACTTGTTTAATGCTTGCTGATCATTATTTTTCATCGCAAGAAAAAGACGGTAATTATCAAAGTGAGCTTAAAGTTTTATATGCTAATACTGATAAGAATGGATTAAAACAATATTTAGACGAACATATTTTAGGAGTGGCAAACCAAACTAGAAAAAATGTTGATAAATTATTAGAATTTGAGAATATGCCTTCTGCATTTGATAATTTACAATTAAAAAAACCAAGTCCTAAAAAATATGACTGGCAAGATAAATCGGTTAAGAAAATCAAAGACTGGCGTGATAAAAATAAAATATATAAAAGTCAATTTGGTTTTTTTGCGATTAATATGGCATCAACAGGCAAGGGTAAAACCTTTGCTAATGCAAAAATTATGATGGCATTATCACCCAAGGCGGATTCTTTGCGTTTTGTTTTGGCGTTAGGGCTACGAACTTTGACCTTGCAAACAGGAGATGAATATAGAGATAAAATAAAGTTAAAAGATGATGAGTTGGCAGTTTTAATTGGCTCAAAGGCTATCAACGATTTACACAATAACAACCAAGCAGGTGAAAAAATAGAGGAAGGCGCTACTGGGTCAGAATCACAAGCTAATATTTTTGACAATGAAATAAGTTTTAAAGGCGATTTGTCGGAAGGGCTGGACACCATCTTAAGAAACAAGAAGTCTAAGCAAATGCTGTATGCACCTGTTTTATCTTGTACTATAGATCACATTATCGGCGTAACAGAGAGTAGGCGAGGTGGAAAATATATTTTACCTTTCTTGCGATTAATGTCGTCTGATTTGGTCATTGATGAGGTTGATGATTTTGATGGTAAAGACTTAATTGCAATTGGGCGCCTTATTCATCACGCAGGAATGCTTGGGCGAAAGGTCATGATTTCATCAGCAACTATTCCACCTGATTTGGCGTTAGGATTTTTTAACGCTTATCAATCTGGTTGGCATATTTTTGCCAAAATGCGGGGTAAAAGTTTGGATATTGGTTGTTTATGGACGGATGAGTTTAACACACATGTTAAAACGGTTGAAAATTATCAACACCAACATAATGCATTTATTGATAAACGCATTATCAAATTAGCCGAAGAACCTCCAAAACGCAAGGTTAATATTGCTGAATGTAGCACTGATATTGATAAATATTGTAAAGCTATTAAAAACGAAGTTATCATCAAACACCAAGATAATTATTTTAAAGATAAAAAAGAAAACAAAATAAGTATTGGGGTGGTGCGAATGGCAAATATTAAACCCTGTATTGAATTAACAAAATATTTTTTAACTTGCTCGTTGCCAGAAAATACTGAAATTAGAACAATGTCATATCATTCTCAACAGGTTTTGTTAATGCGACACAGTCAAGAAAAATACTTAGACAGCATTTTAAAAAATCGCCATAAACTTGAAAAAATTTTAGACGAAGATATTGTTAAAACCTCTGTCAATAAAAATATTATTTTTGTTTTGGTGGCAACGCCTGTTGAGGAGGTAGGTAGGGATCATGATTTTGATTGGGCGGTTATAGAGCCATCTTCTTTTCGTTCATTTGTGCAAATGGCAGGTCGAGTTTTACGGCATAGAGATAGAAAAATTAGTAAAACCAATATTGCTATTATGAAATACAACTATAAAACCTTAAAAGTTGTTTCTGAAAAAGGTGAAGAAGGTTTAAGAAAAATAGCTGTTTTCAACAATCCAGGTTATCAAAAAAATGCCGATGATTTGGATAAATATAATTTGAATGACTTGGTTGATGTTGAACAATTAGCAAATAAGTTAGATGCAACTAATCGCATTCAAAAATCTGATAATCCATCACCAACAAGAAATTTGGCAGACCTAGAGCATAAGGTAATAAATAAATTATTACTTGATAAAGTAATTGACTCAAGCACCTTAAAAGGCTGGTTTGAATCAAATTGGTGGCTAAGTGCGATGCCACAAGTTGATGTTAAATTTAGAGAAAGCTTGGGTGAAATTACTTTATTTTTAACGCTTGATGAAGGTTTTGTAGAAAAAGACAAATGGGGTGGTTACGAACGTAAAAATAAACAATACAAAATTACTTTTTGTTAAACAATAACCAATAAAAACCACCACCAAAACCTCCGGGGTTTCACAAACAACATTACACCACCCCCCCCACACCTCCGTGGGGGGGGGGGACAAATAACTAATAATA
>NZ_JAQRMS010000135.1 GCF_028599055.1 Candidatus Thioglobus sp. | reverse complement strand
TGAAGCAGAATTGTCAACAACTGCAGTTGACGAAGGTGTTGATGAGGTAACTGAAGTAACAGAAGAGTAATTTCACTATTATTTAAGTTAAAAAAAATGACGCTTTAGCGTCATTTTTTTATGTGATGAAATAGTAGGGCATTGTATTAAGTAATGATTAACTTTATTAAAATTGAAAATACAGAAATTCGATTTCATGAAAATTGGCCAGATATTAATGTTGAGCTGGCCATGGCGGCAATTAACTTAAGTAGATCTTCAACGGAATTTAATTTATTAATGGAGCAGACTTGTAATCAGTTTGATTTTTCTTTTTTTGAATTAGAAGTCATGGTTTTACTCAGGTCATTTCCTTATCCTCACCGTTTAACTCCTTCGTCGTTATCAAATTCATTGATGGTTTCTTCTGGCGGGCTCACCAAGGTTTTAATTAAGCTAGAAAGTAAAAAATATATTGTTCGAGATGCTAATCCCATGGATAAGAGAAGCAAAATTGTCAGGCTAACTGATTCAGGTGTCCGCTTCATTGAGCGAAAATATCCTACAATACAATATGCTTCTAAGCAATTTTTTGAATCAAAACTATCTAAACGTGAGTTGCAAACGTTAACTTCACTATTGACTAAATTACTTAAAGATTGAGTAACTTTCTAAAAAGCTTTCTAGAAAAATATATTAGCATCTAATGATAGTTAGGTGGATAAAAATTATTCGGTGTAAAATCGTTCTGAATTAAAAAAAGAGGGGGTTGTTCATGGCTAATAATAATAACTACTGGAAAGCTAACATTTCATTGATTGTCAAATGTTTAGCTATCTGGTTTACTGTTTCATACTTGTTTGGCATTGTTTTTGTTGATGCGCTAAACACTATAAGACTTGGTGGGTACAAACTTGGTTTCTGGTTTGCTCAGCAGGGTTCAATTTATACATTTGTAATTCTGGTTTTTTACTATGCAAAGAGCATGGGAAAAATTGACAAAGAATTTGGTGTTGAAGAAAAATAATTAGGGGAGTAGAACTAATGGATTTACAAACATTAACATTTTTATTTGTAGGCGTAACTTTTGCTGTCTACATTGGTATTGCTTTTTGGGCCAGAGCTGGTTCAACAAGCGAGTTTTATGTTGCTGGCGGTGGTATTCATCCAGTAGCTAACGGTATGGCAACAGCCGCCGATTGGATGAGTGCAGCGTCATTTATTTCAATGGCTGGTTTGATTGCCTTTTATGGCTATGGTGGCTCAGTATTTTTGATGGGTTGGACTGGCGGTTACGTGTTATTAGCAATGCTATTAGCGCCTTACTTGAGGAAGCATGGATCATTTACAGTGCCAGAATTTATTTCTGATCGATACTATTCAAAAACTGCACGTGTTGTGGCAGTTATTTGTTTGATTATTGCTTCAGTAACTTATGTAATTGGTCAAATGAAAGGTATCGGTGTAGCATTCTCAAGATTTTTAGAAGTGGATTATGAAACAGGCTTGGTATCAGGTATGGTTATTGTGGCATTCTATGCAGTAATGGGCGGCATGAAAGGTATTACTTATACTCAAATTGCACAATACGTGATTATGATTTTTGCTTATACAATTCCAGCTGTGTTCATTTCTTTACATTTAACAGGAAACCCTATTCCACAATTAGGTTTGGGTAGTACAATGGCAGATGGTACATACTTACTCGATAAACTCGATCAAGTTGTAACTCAGTTAGGTTTTGCGGAATACACCACGCAAGCAAGATTAAGCGCAACTAACATGTTTGTATACACATTATCTTTAATGATTGGTACAGCAGGTTTGCCTCACGTTATCATGCGATTCTTTACAGTTAAGTCTGTTAAGGCTGCGCGTGAATCTGCCGGTTGGGCATTAATATTTATCGCACTTCTATATACAACTGCGCCAGCAGTTGCAGGTATGGCTCGACTAAACTTAATGACAACTATTGATCAGCCTAACGCTGAGCAAAATTTGGCTTATGCTGATAGACCTTCATGGTTTAAAAACTGGGAAAAAACAGGCTTGTTAAAGTTTGAAGATAAGAACAATGACGGCTTAATTTCTTACACCGGTGATAAGAAGACCAATGAAATGGTTAAGGTTGATAGAGATATCATGGTGTTAGCAAATCCAGAAATTGCTGGATTGCCTAATTGGGTAATTGCAATTGTTGCTGCGGGTGGTTTGGCTGCTGCATTATCAACAGCGGCAGGTTTGTTGTTGGCTATTGCATCATCTATTTCCCACGACCTATTAAAGGGTGTTTGGAAGCCTAATATTAGTGAAAGAGAAGAGTTGAGGTACTCTAGATTATCAATGATTGGCGCTATTTTAATTGCTGGTTATTACGGCTTTAACCCACCAGACTTTGCTGCAGGAACGGTAGCTCTCGCATTTGGTTTGGCTGCATCAAGTCTCTTCCCAGTGTTAATGATGGGTATCTTCTCTAAGAAGATGAATAAAGAAGGTGCTATTGCAGGTATGTTGTCTGGTATTGGTGTTACATTGTTATATGTATTCCAACACAAAGGAATTATGTTTGTACAATCAACGTCTTTCTTAGGTGATATGGATCCTAATTGGTTCCTGGGCATTGAGCCAAATGCATTTGGTGCTATTGGTGCATTAGTTAACTTTGCAGTAGCATTTATTGTAATGAGTCGTACTGCTAAAATACCTGCTAATGTCGAGAAGATGATTGAGAACATTCGTGTTCCAGCTTCTAGCTAAAATGGTTTGTTTGCATGAATTGTTTATTAAATAGACGGTTGTGTAAATAATAATGGGTTGAAATATTTTATTTAGGCGTTTTATGAGTTTCATTGAAATAATAAAATTGCCTTATTAGTTTGTTATATTTTTTTCTTAATTTTCCCTTTACAAATAAAGTTTAAATTAACAAGTTAATAAAATATCAAATCCTGAATTTTATGCCCAGCTATGCTGGGCATTTTTATTTATAATAAAAATATTATGTTCTTTAAAAATAAACATGTTATCACCTCATTAATTGTCGCACCAATTTTGGCTATTATTAGCTATTTTGCGGTGGATTATTATGTTGCTGAAGTGCCTCACAAGGTAAAAGATGGTCA
>NZ_JAQRMS010000134.1 GCF_028599055.1 Candidatus Thioglobus sp. | reverse complement strand
GTGACCTTTGATCTTGAACTTTATACTTTTCAAATGAATCAATTATCTCCAAAAGTGTTTTATTACTGAGGTTAACATCAATCTGTCCTTACAAGTTATTTATGGCGGGGCCCACAGATGATTCCATGATATCTAGTTATTATTATTATTCTTTCTTTCTGTAACTCATATTTAAAAACAACTTTCCTTCAAAGAGCCTCAATTTACAGGTGTTGACGGTTATACCTATATGAAATTATGACACTAGACATGTTTATATAAGGGTTTAAGACAATACCTGATTAATTTGTATTTTGACGATACATTCATAAACACTTCCTGAAACCCCCAAATCCCCACATGGGACACCCCCTTTGAATCTGCCACTGATGTATCTAGCGTAGTTGTGCATAAAAGTTTGGGCAATTTGACAAATATCAAATGTGAATGAGTTGACTTAAATCAAATTGTGGGCGAGTTGATACATATAGAATGACGACACGTGATGAAGGTGGAGATTATTCCTAGTATGTCACAGCATGTCCAACAGGATGAACTGTGATGCTAGATGGGGGCTGTTATGGTCGTGATTGTATGGTAGTTGGATTTACAACTACCTTTGCAATCAGTTCCTATCACCACTATTGTTGTGAGTTTGAACCCTGCTCATGGCAAGGTGTACTAGATACAACATTATGTGATAAAGTTTGTCAGTGACTTGTGACAGGTCGGTGGTTTTTTCGCGGTACCTCGGTTTCCTCCAATAAAACTGACCTCCACGATATAACTGAAATATTGTTGAAAGTGGTGTTAAACACCATAAACCACCCAACCATTAAACTGATGTTATTGTTTATATCGATGACATCATGCTGACCAATAATTGTTCAATATCAGAGTCAATTCGTTGATGCTGACAATATCACTATAAAAGGAAAAATGTCAAAATTACCAAATACACAAATAAATGTTCTTTTGTTTATCAATTAAGGACAAGTATTCCTGAAAGAAGACATTTTCACCAAAAACAACTCTTTTTACTCCTTCAATTAATTATAATTTAATGTAAACAAAATTATACATTGTTTGTTCGTATTTATAAATACAAATGTACTATTTTTTTTTTGTAGGATGAAGATCAATTATTGAATGGTAGCTATCCACATTTTTCTGATTGTTTCCAGCAAACTGTGCTTGTGTGGGGACCATGTGGATTCCTTTGGCTCGTAACGCCATTCTATATTTATCATCTCACAAATGTAGATGGAGTGCCACGCCCACATACATTCTTAAGTGTGGCTAAAAGTGTAAGTTACTAGTATAATGAAAAAAAATGTTTAGTACCCTAAATGTACAGTCAAATCCTGTGGCTGAAAATGGAAATCAGTAGCTCACCAGACATCAAGCGTCATGCTTACTGTATGTGAGCTATTGTCATCACTTTGTGTCTGTTGCCATTGTCGGTCTGTATACATTACAGTACAGTCAGAGACATACAGTGATAAATTACTATCACTCTTCTTAGTGATGCTGAGATATCATGTGGTCTGTTTAATCTATTCACTTATTTTGATGTGCCTTCTTAGTGATGCTGAGATATTATGTGGTCTGTTTAATCTATTCACTTATTTTGAGGTGCCATATCCCCAAGATGAGTGATACGTCTATCACAATGATTTATTACTTTATCTTTCTGACTGTACTCTACATCCAAATGACCAAGATGAGTGATACGTCTATCACAATGATTTATCACTTTATCTTTCTGACTGTACTCTACATCCAAATGACCAAGATGAGTGATACGTCTATCACAATGATTTATCACTTTATCTTTCTGACTGTACTCTACATGTAGCATTGGTTGTCTTCATCTCTACAATTTTCACATTTTCTTCTTTTAATCCATTAGACCGAATAATCTGTCTCTTGTGTGTCTATATTTGTCATTTTTATTATTTGGACGTTTTTGGTTGTTTTTTACACACAATATAGACACACAAGAGACAGATTATTCGGTCTATGAATCCATAAGATGAACAAAACAAACTTAACAAGATTATTCTTTAGAGGGAACTGTGTAAAAAGTGACCACCAGATCCATATACTTGATTAATTGATTGATATTTAATGTCAACTTTAGCAATATTTCAGGTATATCGTAGCATATACATGTAGCTGAAATATTGAAAAATACATGTACCGGAATATACTCTGATTGGTTGTGTTTAGAAATAAATATTTTCAGAGAGCATATTAAGGTTAGAAATCCAAGATGGCCACCACCAAAAGTTAACACTGTTGTCTCTAAACATTAACACTGAAAGATCATAGCATAATGCCTCGGGTACCAATTTTGTGCTGTCAGTATAAATAGTTTTGGATTTATTGAGTTTAATGCCACTTTCAGTTATACATGTATCATGATGGCCAATTTTATTGGTGGAGGAAACAGGGAGTACCTGGAGAAAACCACTGACCTGTCACAAGTCACAAACAAACTTTATCACATAGTGCTGTATCGAGTACTTTAGTGATTGCACAGGTAGTTGTAAATCCAAGTACCATACATACCATCACAACCACAACAATGTAAATAGGAAATTCATGTTTGTTGTGATTTGAATAAACAATTAATCACTTTGTCAACATCTTATTTTATAAATCCAGAAAACAATATTAAAATATACAATTGCTTTCATGTTTGAACAAATTATTTGATTGATTAAGCACATTATCTTTGTGTACACAATTTGTAGCACCCTATAATGTTTTATAATGTCATTTTGCTTATTGTTTTATTTTCCAGTTTATAAGTGGTGTATTGTTTTTCTTAGCAATAGTAGATCTACTGATAGATTCCAATGACAAATCTGAAACCAGTATAAATATTCCAAATTCACTGTTTGTAGCTCATTCTATGAAAGCTGCTACTTTTGTAAGTAAACGTAAAAATATGATTTCATTGATTATAACTTGCACGCCCCAATCTAGACTTCGGAAAGCAACAAGAAAAAAAAATCTTTGGATTTTAATGAAACCTTATTTAGTTGGTGTTTATCATGTGGATATATCGCATATCATATTTTCGTGAAACTCAATTACCTGAACTTGAAACAACTGAAATTTTTAATCTTAAAACAGTCAAAATGGCCTTACATGGAAGCCACTCATGTGAAATTTTGCTGTTCAGCTGCTCTTCACAATTTGTAATTTG
>NZ_JAQRMS010000133.1 GCF_028599055.1 Candidatus Thioglobus sp. | reverse complement strand
CTAAAACGTGATTGAAGAGTCTGTTGCCAAGTTGGTTCTTGTGTTTTAATTTCTTGACTAATGTTATTCCAAATTTGTTTAGCGCTACTTTTATCTAATGGCGCTTGAAGTTGAAGCGCTGAGAGTTTGAGATGCGCATGCTCCACTTCAGCTAAAAATTCTGGCGTTAGTTCGATTTGGTCTTTCTCTGTTTGAGTTAAAAGACCTAGTGCATATTCATAAGCAAGGTTTTCATGATTAGGCATGATCACCCTCCAGGCATTTTCTTAAAATAGGCAGCGATCTTGAAACCCAGGTTTTAACTGTATTAACTGGAGAGCCAACTGCTTTAGCAATATTGTCATAAGTAAGGCCGTTAAAATAGGCCATAAATACCACTGTTCTAGATTCTGCCTTAAGCTGCTTTAAACAATCATGTAACTGTTTGCTGGCATCATTTGCCTCAAGAGAGTTTAAGAAGTGTATTTGCTCATCTTTAATAATACTGAGCTCGAAATCATCTTGAATGGGTAATTCGTGCTTACGCACGTAGTCAATCGCGTGGTTTCTAGCAATGGTGGACATCCAAGTCATCATATTGGCTTTCTCCGCATTATAAGAATCTAGTCGATTCCATATTTTTATATAAACTTCCTGCAGACAATCTTCAGAAAGCTCTTTTCTCTTTAATATACGGATGATGACGCCAAAAAGACGCAAAGATGTTAATTTATATATTTGCTCAAAGCTTCTTTGGGTTTTATCTTGTTGCAACTTGACAAAATAAAATTCTAGATTTTTTTCCATTAATTGAAACTTTAAAAAAATGATTGCGTATATTGTAGCGTAGATAATAAAAAATCTGCACTTTTTAATTAACTTTATAAGGAATAAGAAAATGAATAAAACATTAAAAGCATCACTGGCAACTATTGCAATACTAGGCTCTAACGCGCTTGTCTTAGATGCACAAGCAGCCTCCAAGGAAAAATGTTACGGTGTGGTTGAAGCAGGACAAAACGATTGTGCTACTAAAACTTCATCTTGTGCTGGCACTTCAACAGTAGATGGACAGGAAGATGCGTTTGTTGCACTGCCAGTTGGTCTTTGCGACAAGTTAGTTGGCGGCAGTTTAACATCCTCTTCTATGTAGTTAATATACAGCTAAGTTATTTTTATAGCTTAGCTGTTTTTTGGAGTATTGATATGCAAAAGAACGTAGGAAAAATTGATAAAATTTTGAGAATAATACTAGGCATTGCCCTTATTATTTATGCAATTTATGGTGGTGCATTATGGGCATTGATTGGAATTGTTCCACTAGTTACTGGGCTTATGGGGCGCTGTCCAGTTTATAAAATATTCAACTGCTCTAGTTGTGAAAATCGCAACAAACTTTAAATAGGATAAATAATGCAAAAAATACTAATTATTATGTTTTTCATTTCTACCAATGTTTTGGCTAGTTTTACTACTTTAACAACAAACGAGGTGCTTGCCAAACAGACAAATGGTACCATTATCATCGATGTTCGTAGGGTTGATGAATACAACAAATATGGTGTTATTCCAGGGTCGCACAAATTAACTTTTTTTGATAAAAATGGCAAATATAATGCTAAAAAATGGCTGGCTGATTTAGAAAAAATTGTACCTACAAAAGCCACAGAATTTATTTTAGTTTGTGCTCATGCTAATCGCACTAAAACCATTGGTAAGTTTTTAAATAGTGAAACGGCTTATAAAAATATCTACGAGCTTGATGGTGGTATTAATTATGGTTGGATTGATAAAGGCTTGGCAACTACAAAAATTGCTGCTAAGTCAGCCAAGCCTTGGTATCAGTTTTGGTAGAAAAAATTAACAATTCTGGTATTGGACTACGTCATCAACATTTACAGCAGGTGCTGGATGAAAAGCCAAAAATAAATTGGTTTGAGGTGCATTCTGAGAATTTTTTTTATGATAATTTAGCCACTTATCAATTAGAGCAAATTGCTGATAATTATCCAATTAGTCTTCACGGTATCGGTCTGTCATTAGGTTCTAGCGATAAACTTAACCAGCAGCATTTACAAAATCTCAAGGATGCTATTGATAGGTTTAACCCTGATTTGGTTTCTGATCACCTGTCTTGGTCGAGTGTTGACAATAATTACATCAATGATTTATTGCCAATCGCTTATACGGCACAGGCGCTGGATAATTTTGTTGACAAAGTTAAACAAGTTCAAGATTTTCTGGGTAGACAAATCTTAATTGAAAACCCGTCTTCTTATTTACGCTTTAAAGACTCTAAAATACCCGAATGGGATTTTTTTGCCAGTTTACCTGGCTTGACTGGCTGTGGATTGTTGCTCGATGTTAATAATGTTTTTGTGAGTTGTTTTAATCATGGATATGAGGCAAATGATTATCTAGATGCCATTAATGGAGATGATGTTGGTGAGATTCATCTGGCAGGATATACTGAAAAAAATCTAGCCAAGGGCACAATTTTGATTGATGATCATAGTAAAAAAATTAGTAGTGAAGTATGGGATTTATATAAAAAAACCATCAACACAATAGGCAATAAGCCAACCCTTATTGAATGGGATACCGATATTCCTGATTTATCAGTTTTATTAAATGAGGCGCAAAAAGCTCAAGGTTTTTTAGATGCTTAAAAAATTACAACAAGATTTTTATCAAGATATTTTAGACCCTAACAAAGCTAAGAACTATTTAGATAACGCCAATTTTACTGGTAGTGACTTAATCAAAATTTATCATAATCAGTATTTTATTAGCATGACTCAAGCCCTAGCTAGTAGTTATAGTTGCGTTAAACGCTTGGTTGGTGAGGAGTTTTTTAATATGCTTGCTCACCAGTTTATTAAAAAACATCCATCAAAAAGCGCTAGTATTATTGATTATGGTCATGAATTTTCAGTATTTATAAAAACCAATGAACATTGCAAAAATATGGCGTATCTTGCAGATATAGCAAAACTTGAAAATTTATACGAGTGCTGTTATTTTTCATTGAATGCTGTGTTTTTTATGCAATCAGATTATCCGGTTGTGGAAATTTGGCAGCTTAATGACAATAGTGAGCAGCTAGATTTATCAAGTGGTAAAGTTTATTTAAAGTTTTATAAAGAGGGTGGTAGCGTGATTGTTGAAAAAATAACAAAACAGGAGTTTGAAAATGGAAAAAATAATTAATATTTACAATAAAGTGTTTGCATGGATATATAAA
>NZ_JAQRMS010000132.1 GCF_028599055.1 Candidatus Thioglobus sp. | reverse complement strand
TAGGGGTCCAGGAGCTAAGACTTGAAAGATATTAAGGGACTATGGTTTTGTTATGGATTTGGGGAATATAGTCTATTTAGGTATCTTGGAGCTATTGTCTTGTTATTGCTCCAGGAGCTCTTGCCTTATTAGAGTTAGACTCTAATCTTGTTAAAGGTTCAGGAGCTAGAGCATTGGTAAGAGTTAAGGGTTTATAATCATGTTTGAGGTTCAGGAGCTAGAGTATTTGTAAGAATTAAGGGTTTATAATCATGTTTGAGGTTCAGTGCCTATAGAGTTGTTAATGGTACAGAGGATGTGGCCTTGTTAGTTCAGGTGCTATGATAGCCTTATAATGGGTCCAGGGCTCTCGTTTTGTTATTTATCTAGGACTGTTGTATTGTTAGGGGTTAAATGGACTATAGCATTATTAAGAGTTCAATGGCTGATATCTTTTTAATTAGAAAATTTTACAAATTTACGGTAATTCTTTAATAAGTTTGTTTTATTAATTAGTAATATAGAGATGTAAAAGTTAGTGTTTAAATCCATCAGGATGAAGAACACTCCATATAAACAAGCTACGTCCATCACTTTGTGTACATCCTCATCATTTTCTGCAAACTAATATTCTAATCTATTTCTCTGAAACCACTGGATCAATTGAAAGCAAACATATTCAGTGGATGATCCTCTACACAGTTCATATTTTTGTTCTGATTGGAAATTCAATAAGGAAGTGCTGGACAGATTATATTGTGCTTGTGAGGTAATATTTATAAGAAGGCCATGTACTAATGTTAGTTTATTGATGCTAAAGGGGAAAAAATCAAGATGCTACCATATTTAGGATTGTATAATGTGCAGTTTTTTACCCAGATTCTTTATTTTGCAGGAGGGATGCGCATTATACACAACAATGTGTTTCGCTCTTTTTTCAGACCGGAAAATTACATTTCAGCCATTTTTCTATTTGATTCAAGTTTAAAGAATATAAATAGTTATAATATTCATTCAGTATAAGAAACACGCTCAAAGCTAAAAAAAGCCAGATACAATTGACACTTAATTCTTACATTTCCGACGACTATTTTTTACAAAAATCTATGCGCATTATAGACACGAACTAGTCTTTTTCTGGAGATTTTCAAAGCCAAGAGGGGATGCGCATTATACAACCCTAAATACGGTATTTGGAGCATTGATATCAAATAGTCCAACTTTAACATTTCCAATGTTTGAGTTAGAGTTATCTCTCTTTTGACATTTATTAAAGCAAATCATTTTTTGTAATTTCAAAATCCATAATAAAGGTAGGAGAAAACTGAAGGGGTAATCAAGAATATACAATCCAGAGACATTGGCAACGCTGTGCACACACGACAAACACTATCAAACACACAAAAATACACACAACATAATACAGACAACTTGTACTAGTAAGACTAGCAACACGAACCCCGCGAAAAAAAACCTGGGTGAACACATGTGCTGACAAAGGGTAACACTTCCTGTCTCTTATCAGATTGATTTGATTTGATTAGATTTTTTGTGTTTTAACACCACTTTCAACAATATTTTAGCTATATCGTGGCGACCAGTTTTAGTGGTGGAGGAAGCCGGAGAGAACCACCGACCATGGGCAAGCAACAGGTAAACTTTATCACATGCGGCTGCGAGTCGAGTGCACCTTTTTGTAATTTACCAAGCCGGGCTTGAACCCACTCCGTATTGGTGATAGGCTTGTATTAGTTGTTAGATCCATCGACCTAACTCATTGAGCCACCCGGGCCCTGTCTCTTATAAGACACCACCATCTTACTCGTATAGTCACTACACAACGAACGACATAAATAAGTCATAAGCCATTCTACAAACAACTTGAGATCCCACAGGAAACGGGAGGGGATTAAACAACATGGAACAGTAAAGGGGTGGGAAACACGGATCCCACAGGAAACGGGAGGGGATTAAACAACAAACAGCACAACATATAAAAGTAAAGGGGTGGGAAACACGGATCCCACCGGAAACGGGAGGGGATTAAACAACACAACATAGAAAAGTAAAGGGGTGGGTAACCTGGGTCCCACAGGAGACGGGAGGGGATTAAACAACAGAACAGTAAAGGGGTGGGAAACATGGATCCCACAGGGAACGGGAGGGAATTAAACAACACAACATGGAACAGTAAAGGGGTGGGAAACATGGATCCCACGGGAACGGGAGGGAATTAAACAACACAACATAGAACAGTAAAGGGTGGGAAACATGGATCCCACGGGAACGGGAGGGAATTAAACAACACAACATAGAACAGTAAAGGGTGGGAAACACGGATCCCACAGGAAACAGAAGGGGATTAAACAACAAACAACATAGAAAAGTAAAGGGGTGGGCAACACGGAACCCACGGGAAACGGGCGGGGATTAAACAACATAGAAAAGTAAAGGGGTGGGAAACACGGATCGCACAGGAAACAGAAGCGGATTAAACAACACAACATAGAAAAGTAAAGGGGTGAGTAACATGGATCCCACAGGAAACGGGAGGGGATTGAACAACATGGAACAGTAAAGGGGTGGGAAACACGGATCTCACAGGAAACGGGAGGGGATTAAACAACAAACAACACAACATAGAACAGCAAACAGCAAAGGGGTGGGCAACCTGGATCCCACATGAAATGAGAGGGGATTAAACAACATAGAACAGTAAAGGGATGGGAAACACGGATCCCACAGGAAACAGAAGGGGATTAAACAACAAACAACATAGAAAAATAAAGGGGTGGGCAACACGGAACCCACGGGAAACGAGAGGGGATTAAACAACATAGAAAAGTAAAGGGGTGGGCAACAGGGATCCCTCAGGAAACGGGAGGGGATTAAACAACATAGACAAGTAAAGGGGTGGGCAACATGGATCCCATGGGAAACGGGAGAGGATTAAACGACAAACAACAGACCATAGAAAAGTAAAAGGGTAGGCAACAGGGATCCCTCAGGAAACGGGAGAGGGATTTAACCCTGGTGCTTACGAAGGGTAACTCGGCAGTTCCTGCTTCTTGTAAGACACCTGCCTCGTTACACATATAGTTAAAGGCATACAAGCTGTCAGAATTTCATTTTTTTATATAAAAAGTTGTCAATATTCGATGCTTTATACTAATTGCAGTTGAAATTTTTCATAATATCATATGTAAATATCCTGAAAAGAAAGAAATTGGTGTGAGACGTCGCAAAATACTGGTGTTACTTCGGACAAAATACGAT
>NZ_JAQRMS010000131.1 GCF_028599055.1 Candidatus Thioglobus sp. | reverse complement strand
ATTGAGTTTATTTTAATGGGTGGTCATGGTGGCATTTCGGTTAGCGCTAATGTTGCACCTAAAGAATTGTCGCAAGCTTATCAAGCGGCATTTGACAGTAACAAAGCATTAGCAGAAGAGCTTGATGTACCGTTGAGAGGATTGCATCAAAATTTATTTATTGAGTCTAATCCAATTCCGGTTAAGTGGGCAATGCATAAAATGGGCAAGTGTGAAAGCGGTATTCGCTTGCCGTTAACAATATTATCACAACAAGCTCAAGCAATACTAGAGCAAGATTTATCTAATTTGGGGGTTATGTAGCATGGTTAAAACAGCAGTATTGACGATTTTATCGTTATCTTTGACAGGGTGTTTTTCTTTCGATGAGAAAGAGGAGGTAAAGCAAGCTAGCCTAGGTGAAAGAGATATTAAGTATTATTCAAATAAAACAGTTACCTCGTTAGAGATTCCGCCGGATTTAACCAAGCCAAGCTCACAAAATGCGTTTAAATTAAGTGAGTATGTTTCAAACATTCAAGAAGATACAGTCAGTTTTTCTGAGAAAGATAATGCCATCAAAGAGGCGTCAAGCATCTTAAGAACATCTTCTAATGTGATTGTTAAGCGCTCAGGTGAGCGTCGCTGGTTAGTGGTTGATAAAAAACCAGACGATGTTTGGAATTTATCTAAGAGCTTTTTTAAGTCGCACGGGTTTGCGATTAAAAAAACCAATAAAAAAATTGGCTTAATGGAAACAGATTTTTTAGAAAATCATCCTGAAATTCCTGATCGTTCTTTAGGTGTTATTCGTTCAATGCTTAAGAAGGCTATTGCGGCAAGATACGCACTGCCAATTGTTGATAAATACCGTATTCGCATCGAGCCAACTCAAGAAACTGGAAAGACAGCGGTTTATTTGTCGCTCAATTCTATGGAAGAGGTGCTAACCAAAGCAGGCAAAGATGATGAAAATACTATTTGGCAGTCTCGCCCTAAAGACCAAGCATTAGAAACAGAAATGTTGTACCGACTAATGACTTTCTTGGGTAGTGATCATGCAGTTGCTAGAGAAAAAATCCTTAAAGCCAAAGAAGAGCAAAAGTTAACGGTAGAAGTTGCTAAAAGTGTTGGCGGCTATGCAAAGCTAGTGTTCTCTTTAGGTCAGTACGACACTTGGGATAACATGGGTTGGGCACTTGATCAGTTAAACATTGATGTTGAAGATAAAGATATCAAAGAGAGTAGTTTCTACATTAACGTCGCCAGAAATGAAGACAAAGGTATTTGGTCACGTATGTTTGGTGATGATGCGATTAAAAAATCATTCCAAATTAGTGTAAAGCAAATTGATACAAATACAACTGAAGTTTACTTTAACGATCTTTCTGAAGAAAACGAACAGGCAACCATTGACTTTAGTTATGAGTTCTTGGGTGATATTGCCAAGCAGTTCTAAGTAACGTGTCATGCGCTTGTCGCAAGACTTAGTTCAAAGCATCATTCAACAGGATATTCTGTTGAATGATTTGTCAGATCAAGAGTTAGCTGAGTTTTGCCAACAGGCGAATGCCGCCTATCGAGATGGCAATCCTATTATTAGCGATCAGGATTATGATTTTATCTATTTGGCCGAGCTCAACAAGCGACTACCTCAGCATCCGCTACTACAATCAATAGAGCCTGAAGGGCAAGGTTTTTCTGATGAAAAAGTACTGTTGCCAGAGATTATGCTGTCAACTGATAAAGCTTATTCTTGGGCTGAAATTAGTAAGTGGATAGAGCGTGTTGAAAAAGCTTGTATTGAGATTGGTATAGACATCACAACGCTTAGCATTAAAGCCACACCTAAGCTAGATGGTTTTGCTGGATATGATGATGGTCAGCATCTTTACACACGAGGAGATGGCAAAAAAGGCAGTAATATTACTCGAGTATTTGATCGAGGTTTGCAAGTTTTCAATCTGTCTGATCGAGGCCAAGGTGCGGGTGAGATTGTCGTTAAAAAAAGCTACTTTGAGCAATATCTGTCCAGTGATTTTGAATATCCGCGAAATTTTCAAGCCAGTCTTATTAAAGAAAAATCCTTAGATAAAAAAGCGCAACAAGCCATTAATGATCAAGCAGCGTTGTTTGTGCCATTTGCTCAATTGCCCACTTGGCAAGGAGATGTTAACGAGCTGACAAATAATTTTGAAAGCATTGTTACTAAAGTTTCATCCTCGGTGGATTTTGATGTGGATGGGGTGGTTTTTGAGCTAACTGATTCGCTAGTTAAACAGCACATGGGTGCAAATCGAAAATTCCATCGCTGGCAGATTGCCTTTAAAGAAAATAAAGACAAGGCCCAAGTTAAAGTGTTGGGTGTAACGCCTCAAGTGGGCCGGACAGGAAAAATCACCCCTGTTGCAGAACTCGAACCTACCCAGTTAAGTGGTGCTACTATTGTCAGAGCAACCGGACACCATTACGGACTGGTTAAAGATCAAGGATTGGGCATAGGTAGCATTATTGAATTAACCCGATCAGGTCTAGTTATTCCAAAAATTAACAAAGTACTGAAGCCGGCTGCTATTGATATTCCCAATAGCTGCCCAAGTTGCCATTCAGTATTAGAGTGGCAGGCTGACTTTTTGATGTGTGTTAATCATCAAAAATGTCCAGCTCAAATTATTGGAAAAATGGAGTACTTCTTCAAAATTCTGGCTAATAATGATGGTTTTGGTATTGCGACCATTGAAAAACTTTATGATAATGGTATTTGTAAAATTTCTCAAATTTATGCCTTAAATCAGTCTGACTTTATGGATATGGGTTTTGGTGAAAAAACCAGCACCAACCTAATTACTCAACTGCAACGCTCAACCACAGAGCAAATTGAGGATTGGCGATTTTTGGCTGCTTTTGGTGTTAATAGAATGGGTACGGGAAATTGTGAAAATTTATTGAGATCGTATACTATTAAAGATATTTTTACATTGGAAAAAACCCAAATTGCCAACATTGATGGCTTTGCTGAATTAACCGCAGCACTAATTGTTGACGGATTGAGTAATATCAAAGAGGAATTTGACAGATTATTTCACTTTCAATTTAATTTAGAATTAACACGATTATCTATTGATGATAGCAGTGCTTTACATGCGTTAAGTGGTAAGAAAATTGTCTTTACAGGGAAAATGCAAGGCTCGAGAGAGATGATGAAGAAAAATGCCAAAAATTTAGGTATTCAAATTGCATCCAGTGTCACTGGTAAAACAGATTATTTAGTAATTGGTGATAAAGTTGG
>NZ_JAQRMS010000130.1 GCF_028599055.1 Candidatus Thioglobus sp. | reverse complement strand
ACTAAATCAACTTGTGCGATACAAGCTTTAAGCTCGTCCAGTGTTAGTTGTTGAGAAGTAATCACATTAACTGCACCAGACTGTATCTTCTGTGCCATTAGCTTTTCTTCTGCATTACCCCAAAAAACAACAATGTTCGCATCCAACTTATTGGCCAATTCAATATACTTATCTATTGGATAAATCTTAGACTCGAATGAAGCACCTGGAATAAAAGCGATATTTACCTTACCGCTCTCAATGGGCATATCTACATCTTTAGAGTCAGAATAAAGAAAAGGCTTTTTATCTAGGATATTAGCATGTGAAATATCAAACTCTAAAGCGCTCGAAACAACAAACACATTACGTTTAATAATATTTTCAGAATAACCAATATGACAATTATCTGTATAAAAATTAGCAGCAAAAGACTCGCGCAAAGAGCTCTTATCAAACCCAAAGGTTTTATTAGATGGAATGGTGCGAGCAACAATCGCTGACTTGATTAAACCTTGTGCATCAATCACAAGGTCATATTTCGGCAAGTTTCTAAGTTTTTTAAACTCTTGGAAAAGTAATTTTAAAGATTTATTTTTTTTAGCTTTTTTAATATTAACCGTATGGATAGTGTCAATATCTGGGTTATTGGCAAGAATACCTTTAAAAGCTTCTTCAACAACCCAATCAATTTGGCAATCAGGATATTCCTTCTTGATAAATTGCAACGCAACCATGGCGTGAATAATATCACCAAGTGCCGAGAGTTTTACAATTGCAATTTTCATAAAATGAATTTTACTACGTGTAGTGCACAATATATTAGTATGAGGGTTTAATGATATAATTTGCGCATTATTTTTCAAAAGCCCATTATGAGTGACAACGCCCCAGTAGAGACTACTAATTTTATTCGTAATCAAATCAATGATGATTTAGATTCTGGACTGCATTCATCGATTCAAACGCGTTTTCCACCTGAGCCTAATGGCTATTTACATATTGGCCATGCAAAATCAATTTGTTTAAATTTTGGTTTGGCACAGGATTACAACGGCAAGTGCAATTTACGCTTTGATGACACCAACCCTGCCAAAGAAGATGTGGAGTTTGTTGATTCTATTAAAGCTGATGTTAAATGGCTAGGCTTTGACTGGGATGGTGAAATCCAATATAGCTCTAATTATTTCCCTCAGTTTTATGACTACGCACGTGAACTGATTAACAAAGGTTTGGCCTATGTGTGTTTTTTAGATGCCGATCAAACACGTAAATATCGTGGCACCTTAAAAGAAGCTGGCAAGGCTAGCCCATATCGTGACACCTCTACCCAAGAGAATTTAGAACTACTTGCCAAGATGAAAGAAGGTAAATTCTCCGAAGGTGAATGCGTGCTACGTGCCAAAATTGATATGGCTAGTTCGTTTATGTGTATGCGTGATCCTGCACTATACCGTATTCGTTTTGATAAGCACCATCAAACTGGCAATGAATGGCGCATTTACCCAATGTATGATTTTGCTCATTGTATTAGTGATGCTATTGAAGGTATTACTCACTCACTATGTACGCTAGAGTTTCAAAACAATCGACATCTTTATGATTGGATGCTTGATAACTTAGACGACTTTAACAAACCTGAGCGCCCGCATCAATATGAGTTCTCAAGGCTTAATCTTGAATATACCGTTATGTCAAAGCGCAAGCTACAGCAGTTGGTAGAAGATGGATTAGTAGAAGGCTGGAACGACCCACGCATGCCAACCATTTCCGGCTTAAGACGTCGTGGCTATACAGCGGCAAGTATTCGTGATTTTTCTGATCGCATCGGCATTTCTAAAGTTGATAGCATGACTGATATGAAAATTTTAGAAGATGCTGTACGTGACGATCTGAACACGGTTGCGCCACGCACCATGGGTGTGATTGATCCAATACGGGTCATTATTGAAAACTATCCTGAAGACCAAGTAGAGACTTTGCAAGCCCCTATTCACCCGCAAAATGAAGCCATGGGTAAACGCGAGATTTTCTTCTCACGAGAGTTATTTATTGATCGTGCGGATTTTGAAGAAGTGGCGCCAAACAAAAAATTCAAACGCCTCGCTATTGACAAGGAAGTGCGCCTGCGTAATGCTTATGTAATCAACGCCACGACGTTTGACACCGATTTTGATGGTAATATAACCACGGTATATGCCACTTATGATCCGGACACACTAGGTAAAAACCCAGCCGACGGACGCAAGGTGAAAGGGGTGATTCATTTTGTAGAAGCCACCAAGGCGTTGCGAGCTGAATTTCGAATGTATGACCGCTTATTTACTTTAGAAAACCCTGGTAAGAATGACCACTTTGAGCAGTTAATCAACCCTGAGTCATTAGTAGTAACTTACGGCATGGTAGAGTCAACAATGGCCAATGCTGAAGTGGAAGCGGCTTATCAGTTCGAGCGTGAGGGGTACTTTTGCAGGGATAGTCAATCTCCAAATGAGATTGTCTTCAACAAAACGGTAAGCTTAAGAGATACTTGGAGCAACTAGCTCAAATCTTTTAGCCAGTCTGAGACAGTATCAATTTCGTTGTATTTGGTAAGATCAATTTGCAATGGCGTGACAGAAACGTAGTTGTTAGCAATAGCGTGAAAATCTGTACCTACCCCATTATCGGCCTCTTTGCCGTTTTCACCAATCCAATAGCTAGCAGGATCATCCTTATCCTGAATACTGTCTTCAGACATATGGCGTTTGCCAAGGCGCGTGGTTTGGAAGCCATGTATCTCTTCATAGGCCACATCTGGCACGTTAATATTTAATACAGTATCGTGCGAAAGTTGTGAAGTGTGCAATTGGCTAATTATTTGTTGCGCAACTTTACCTGCTGTTTCAAAGTTTTCACCCTGCCAGCTGGCCAGAGAAATTGCCACCGATGGCAAGCCTAAAAAACGCCCTTCAATAGCACCTGCTACCGTGCCTGAATAAATCACATCATCGCCCAAATTTGGGCCGAAGTTTATACCAGTAACGACTAAATCAAATGAATCTTCCAGAAACCCACAAAGCGCTAAATGCACGCAATCACTTGGTGTAGCGTCGATAATGTAGATATTATCCTCTATCTTGATAGGTTTTAATGCTCGATTGAGCGTTAAAGAGCTACTCGATGCAGATTTATTTTCATTCGGGGCAACAACAACAACTTTATGATCTTTTGATAAGTATCTCGTTAATGTTTGTATACCTTCGGCTTGATAACCGTCATCATTACTTATTAAGATTTTCATTTAAGAAATGTTAAGTATGACTGCATCTTTCTTAATACCAACTTTAACCGTGCCGCCATCAA
>NZ_JAQRMS010000013.1 GCF_028599055.1 Candidatus Thioglobus sp. | reverse complement strand
CGCATTGCTGATGATCCATTAACCTGTGTTGCTCGTGGTGGTGGTGTTGCGCTTGACATGATTAGCAAACATAACATGGGATTCCTAGCAGCTGAATAAAGTCATTCTGCAATTAATTGGGCGAGGCTAATGAACTTTTTAAAAACCTTTATCCCGGTTATTATTGCTATATTTCTTATTCTATTTGATTACAAGTTTTCTTATCTTAACAACCTTAAACAAGGTGTTGCGACACTCATCTCTCCAGTTTATATGCTGGTTAGCCTACCGGAAAAGCTCTACACTTGGATCAACGAACAAGGCACTGGCAAAGATCAGCTACTAAGTGACAACCATAATCTTAATGCGCAACTGCTCAAATTAAAAGTTCAGCTTCAACAATCTGAGCAGCTAGCACTTGAAAATACCAAGCTCAAATCACTACTTAACTCGAGCCACACACTGCAACAGGCAAAATTTAGCTTAGCACGTGTTGAACACGTCAAGCGTTCACGTTTAAAAAAACAATTAATCATCGATAAAGGTAGCGATGATCAGCTGCATATCGGTCAAGTGGCCTTGGGCGCCCAAGGTGTGGTTGGCCAAATCACCGAATTAACACCCACAAGCGCCAGCATTTTAATGGCCAGTGATCCAACTCAATATATTCCAGTTAAAAGCGCTAGAAATGGCGTTCAAGCGATCAGTCAAGGACTGGCAGAAAATAAACACCACCTAAGACTCAACTTTGTCGAGCCCGAATTTGATATAAAAATGAATGATTTATTTTTAACTAGCTCATTGGGAGGGAAATTTCCGGATGGCTATCCCGTTGGGCGAGTCATTCATGTGGAACAACATAAAGACGAATCCTTTTTGCATGTTATTTTAGCGCCCATTCAACAAACCTCTGATTTAGAGTTTGTTATTATTTTAGAAAAATCATGAATACGCAGCGACCTTACATTTTTTTACTAAAAATTACGATATTTTCGCTCATCCTAAGTGCTCTACCGTTGCATGAAGTTGTATTAGATGCATCACCTTTTTGGATGTTGTTGCTATTTACTTATTGGTTGGTTTATTTTCCCGTTAAAGGCAGTTTATTTATTGCGCTAATTTTAGGTACCTTGTTAGATATTCTCCAAGGCGACCTTTTAGGTCAAAATGCGTTAGCGTTAATTCTGGCCAGTTTATTTATAAACAACGTCAAACAATCATTTCATGTGTCTAACTTAAGCACTCAGCAAGTATATGTGTTTTTCTCAAGCTGCATTTATCTTGTCTTTTTCTTATTAACCCATGTGTTAATGCATGGCACTGGTGATAATTACTACCTGCTGTTAGCACCCCTTACCAGTGCCCTATTTTGGCCAGTTGTTCGCTTTTCACTCGCCAAATGTAGGCATCAATAATCATGGACAGTATTGGCAACACGCAACTTGAGCATTCACTGTTGTCGTCCCGACTAAAGCTGGCGCTAATTTTTATATTTTTACTCGCTTTACTACTTATTGTTCGTGTGTTTAATCTACAAGTGATTAATCATGAATATTACCAGGAAGAGGCACTTGGCAATCAAATGCGCAGCCTGCCAATCACGCCGGCTCGGGGGAAAATTTTTGATCGAAACGGTGTGTTGCTTGCCACTAATCAATTAACCTACCAATTAACACTCACACCTGAAAAAGTATCCAACATCAGCAAGGTTTTAATCGAACTGCAGCACGCTGGGTTTATCGATGAACAAGATGTTAAGCGCTATTACAAGAATAGAAAACGCTTTCGAAAATTTAACAATATTCCCATCAAGCACAACCTGAGTAAAGATCAAGTGGCTAAATTTTTAGTTAGTAATCAATTTCCAGGTATTGAAGTAGAGCCTTACTTTCATCGCGTCTACCCACATGACTCTTCTAGTGTTCATGCACTTGGCTACGTCTCCAGGATGAATAAAAAAGACAAATTACACTATGATCGAAAAAATTATTCCGGCACTCAGTTTGTTGGAAAAGTTGGCATCGAAAAACAATACGAAACTTTGCTACACGGAAAAACCGGCATTAAGCAAATCGAGCGAAATGTTAGTGGCCGAGTAGTCGATACAAAAATCATTACACCCTCGATTGCAGGTCAAAACTTATATTTAAGTCTAGATTTAAACATGCAAAAAATGGCTGAATCAGTGCTAGCTGGAAAACGCGGGTCAATTGTGGTGGTTAATGTTAAAAATGGTGAAGTGCTCACTTTGGTTAGCACCCCAACCTATAATCCCAATTGGTTTGTGAATGGCATCTCACATGCCAATTATGAATTATTACAAACTTCAAAAGACATTCCTCAGCTTAATCGTTCTATTCAAGGACTCTACCCACCAGGCTCAACCGTCAAGCCAATGGTTGCTTTAGCTGGACTTGAAGAAGGTGTCAATACAACAGAGAGTAAAACCTTTTGTCCTGGATTTTTCCGGTTGCCAAACGTTAAGCGAAAATTTAACGATTGGAAAAGAGACGGTCACGGTCATGTTGATATGAAAGACGCCATTGCCCAGTCTTGTGATGTGTTTTTCTATGATTTAGCCAATAGAATGGGTATTGAAAAACTACACAAAAATTTAACGTTGTTTAATTTTGGGCAAAAAACTGGTATCGATATTCCAGGTGAAAAAGGCGGCATTATGCCGTCTAAAGCCTGGAAAAAAATTAACCGAAACGAGCCATGGTATCGTGGAGAAACCCTTATTGCTGGCATTGGACAAGGATTTATGACTTCAAGCCCTTTGCAGCTTGCTGTTGCCACAGCAGCCCTTGCCAACAAGGGCCAGTTGTTTGCGCCTAAATTGTTAAAAAGCACCCAGCAGCCTGGTGAGTCTATCGTTGAGGCTAATAATAAGCACAGTCGACAAATCCCCATTAAAGACATTCACCATTGGGAAGAAGTGCTTGAGGGCATGAAAATGACAATTTACGCCCCTAAAGGAACTGCCAGACGCTTAAACAAAGGTCTAACTTATACTTTGGCCGGAAAAACAGGTACCGCACAGGTGTTTGGTCTTGATCCTGAAGAGCAATATATTGCTGAAAAGTATGAGGAAAAACTCAGGGATCATGCACTTTTTACTGGCTTTGCGCCCGTTGAAGATCCTGAAATTGCCATTGCCATTATTGTTGAAAATGCCGGTAGTGGCAGTTCCAAAGCCGCACCACTAGCACGTAAAGTACTAGACGTTTATTTTAATCAACGCTCAGTTGATGGCCTGATGAAGTAGCGCCTTATCAATTGGAAATGACAACGTAACATCCATTCGATATCTAGCCTTTAATTGATCTAATTGCGGCTGATTTAACTCATCATACAAAATAACAATTTTAGCATTAGGTGAATTTCCTTCCAAAGTAGCTAATAAAGATTCAATGTTACTAACGCGGTCTCTAAATTCAGGGTTGTGACTAAACTCTGCAACCAGCACTTGGTAGGTATTCTTTTTGGCAAGTTTAGTCGCCCTACGTTGAGAATCTTCAAAATCAACCGCAAACCCTTGCTCAATAAATAATGGCGTGTAGTCTTCAAAGCCACCTTCATCAACAAAGAACAGTAATTTTTGACTCATTATGTTTGCGCCTGAAGTTTATAGAAATTTTCCTTAAATTCAGCAAAGCAATCATCTTCAATCGCACGTCTCATTTGTGCCATTAAATCTTGATAATAATACAAGTTGTGAATGGTGTTTAGCCGTGCACTTAAAATTTCATTTTTGCGTTGCAAATGATGCAAGTAAGATTTTGTATAGTTTCGACAAGTGTAACAACCACAACGCTCATCAAGGGTTGAAGTATCCAGTTTATATTGAGCATTTCTAATTTTAACAATACCCACTGAAGTGAACAAGTAACCGTTGCGCGCATTGCGTGTCGGCATGACGCAATCAAACATATCAATGCCGCGCTCAACCGCCTCAACCAAATCACTTGGTGTGCCCACGCCCATTAAATATCTTGGCTTATCGGCAGGCAATTCACCAGGCAGATAATCCAACACTTTAATCATCTCTTCTTTTGGCTCGCCCACACTGAGTCCGCCAATAGCGTAACCATCAAAACCAATATCAACTAGCGCCTTGGCAGATTCTTGACGCAAGTCTTTAAACATGCCACCTTGAACAATACCAAATAATGCATTCTCATTATTAAGGTTTGTATGTTCATCTTTTGAGCGTTTTGCCCAACGTAGAGATAATTGCATTGACTGGTCAGCTGTCGCCTTGTCAGCAGGATAAGGCGTACATTCATCAAAAATCATTACAATATCTGAGCCCAGTTTTTTCTGAATTTGCATAGACTCTTCAGGGCCCATAAAAATTTTATCGCCGTTTTTTGGTGATCTAAAATCAACCCCTTGCTCACTAATTTTGCGCATTGCACCCAGACTAAATACCTGAAACCCGCCAGAATCTGTGAGTATCGGCCCTTGCCAATGCATAAAATCATGCAAATCGCCGTGAGCTTCAATAACATCAGTACCCGGTGTAATAGCCAAATGAAACGTATTGCCCAAAATAATTTGCGCGCCTAATCCACTCACCTCTTCAGGTGTCATTGCCTTAACTGTGCCATACGTTCCTACTGGCATAAATGCAGGTGTTTCAACAGTGCCACGATCAAATGTCATCACACCTCGACGGGCTTTATTATTAGTTTTATTTAACTTAAATTTCATGGTGTTTATATTTTTTTAATCACTAATTATGTTTATTTTGAGCATCAACTTGTAATTTCCAAAGCTTGGCATACTCACCTTGAGCCGCTAACAATTGTTGGTGTGAGCCACTTTCTTGAATCTTCCCCTCATTCAGCACAATAATATGGTCGCTATCCACAATAGTAGATAGACGGTGAGCAATAACCAATGTGGTGTGCTGCTGACTCAATGAGTCTAATGCCTGCTGCACCATTTTCTCTGAATAAGAATCAAGCGCTGAAGTTGCTTCATCAAAAATGAGTATGGGTGGATTTTTTAACAATACTCTAGCAATGGCTAATCGTTGCTTCTCACCACCAGATAACTTTAAACCACGCTCGCCAACCAACGTGTCATAACCTTCGGGCAATTGCTCAATAAAATGGTCAATAAAAGCAAGTTTGGCGGCGGCTTTTACTTCTGATTGGCTAGCACCCTCTCGGCCATAAGCAATATTATAATAAATACTTTCATTAAACATCACTGTATCTTGTGGCACAACGCCCATAGATTTTTGCACTGATTGCTGATTAAGCTGCTTAATGTTTTGACCATCAATCAAAATTTCACCCGAATCAACATCGTAAAATCTAAACAATAACTTAGCCAAGGTAGATTTTCCTGACCCTGAAGCACCAACAATCGCCACTTTTTGCCCAGGTTTAATGCAAAAATCAATTGCTTGTAATACGGGTTTTTTTCCAGGGTAGGAAAAAGAAACCGATTTAAATTCAATCTTTGCCTCGGTGATTTTCAGCTCAGGTGCGCCATTAGAGCTACAAACTTTTGGACGCTTATCAAGCAAAGTAAACATATTACTCATGTCAATAAAGTTATGCTTAATTTGACGATAAACAATGCCTAGCGAACCCAAAGGCAAGAAAAGCTGCAATAGCAGCGCTTGAATCATAATCATATCACCAAGGCTCAGTTGCTGCGCCACCACACCTTCAGCTGCCATGATCAAAATCAGTGTCACACCAATTGCTATCACCGCGCCTTGGACAAAATTAAGCGCTGTCATAGAGGTAAAGCTTTTGGTGGCCACATCTTCCCAGCGCGTCATAGTGTCTTGATAACGATTTACTTCAAATTGCTCACGATTAAAATATTTAACCGTTTCATAGTTGATTAAACTATCCACTGCATTGGTGTTTGCTTCTGACTGCATGTCATTCATTTGATAGCGATATTTCATTCGCCAAGTGGTGATGGCTAAAGTTAAACCAATATAAAACACCACCGTTGCTAACGATATGCCAGCAAAGAAAACATCATAATTAATCCAGAGCAATCCGATTACTAGACACACTTCAAAAAATGATGGCAAGATATTAAACACAAAAATAGAAAGCAGTGTTGATACACTTTGCGTGCCACGATCAATATCTCGAGTGATGCCACCAATACGCCTATCTAGGTGAAACGAAAGATCTAATGTGTGCAGATGTTTAAATACGCCCAATGCGATTAAATGCATGGCGTGATAGCGAACCTTTGCAAAAATAGCATCTCTAAGCTCGTTAAATAAAGAACTGGTTAATCTTAATAACCCGTAAGCAAACAATGCACCCAGTGGCAATATTAACAAAGCATTAGTGTGATCCAGCGAATCAACAATCTCTTTAAGAGCCACCGGTACTGCCACATTGGCTAGTTTCGCTGCTATTAAAAACAAGGTGGCTAATATAACACGCGCTCTCATGGCTAATAAATAAGGCAACAACTTTCTCAAGACTTTCATATCCTGAGTTTTAAAATCGTAAGCTTGGGTGGATTTGTTAGTAGCGCGCATCATTCATTGGGTGGTCTTTTGGCACAATGGCGCCTTTTTCTAACGCTATTTTAAGCACCTCATTTGTACGAAATTGCTGAGGATTTTGCAACAACTCTTGTTGCCAAAATGAACGCAATTCGCACAACTGCGGATGGGTGTGATTACAACCCAATACATGAAATGTACACTCTCCCACTCGCCAAGGGCCCTCACCACTAATCACCCCTTCAATCAAGTGAATACTATAGATCGGGTCTTTTTCCCAAAACAATTCAAAATAAATGACGCCTTGTGGATGTTCAAAAATATATTCAATCACACGAGCTTCACCATTGGGATACTTAATATAAAGCGGTGAGCGCATTGAAAGCAATTTATTCAGCTTCAAATGATTGGTTGATGTGCTCAAAATTAAATCCTCTGGATTGTAAAAAACGCTGCTGTTTGGCTTTTTCTTTATAGTCACTCGGTACCGCTTGACCAAACTTTCTAATGCGTATATCTTTTGCTAACGTATAAAAATCAAATCCAGTTAAATCAAACTGATCGATGCCACGTTGTTTTAAATCAGCCCCAATTTTAATAGGACCCTTGCCCTGATTAAAGCGCATGTGGATAAATTCCGCCGCAAAACGCGCGTCACTTTGATAGTTTTGCTCAATCAGTAGCTCAATCGCTGCCTCAATCTCAGCTTGATCAAACTCTTTTTGTGTAAGCTTTTTGGTTAATTCAACAACAGAATGTTCACGTCGAACCAATAGTTGCATCGCACTGGCATAACACGTTTGCTTATTCGCTCTCGTCACTGGTGTTCATCAACTGTTCACGAATTTTATCTTCCACACTTTGACGCAACTCAGGATTGCCTTTCAGGTAATCACGCGCATTATCTTTACCTTGGCCAATTCGTTCACCTTCAATACTATACCAAGCACCTGCTTTTTCAACAAAGCCCAATTTAACACCCAAGTCGATAATCTCACTTTCCAAAGAGATACCCTGATTGTATAAGATTTGAAATTCAGCCTGTTTAAATGGCGGCGCTACTTTGTTCTTTAACACCTTAACACGGGTTTCGTTACCCAAAATTTCATCACCTTTTTTAATGGCACCAATGCGACGAATATCCAGTCGAACTGAAGCATAGAACTTTAACGCATTACCACCGGTTGTTGTTTCAGGATTGCCAAACATAACGCCGATTTTCATGCGTAACTGATTAATGAAAATAACCATGGTGTTGGTTTTTTTAATATTGGAGGTTAATTTTCTTAATGCTTGCGACATTAATCTTGCTTGAAGACCCATATGTGACGCACCCATCTCACCTTCAATTTCTGCTTTTGGTGTCAGCGCTGCTACTGAATCCACCACCACAATATCAACACTGCCCGAGCGTACTAACATGTCAGTAATTTCTAGTGCTTGTTCACCTGTATCTGGCTGTGAAATTAACAAGTCATCAGTATTAACACCTAAGCGCTTTGCATACTGCGGATCTAACGCATGCTCAGCATCAATAAAGGCCGCTGTACCACCTAATTTTTGCATCTCAGCGATTACGTGCAATGTCAATGTTGTCTTACCTGAAGATTCAGGGCCGTAAATTTCAATCACACGCCCTCTTGGCAGTCCACCAATACCCAAAGCAACATCCAAACTCAAACTACCAGTTGATACTGCCTCAATATCTGTTTGCGCTTCATCGTCACCCAAGAACATAACTGAACCTTTACCAAACTGCTTGTCAATCTGCGATAAAGCTGCTTTTAGCGCTTGTTTTTTCTGTTCATCCATGTCATTTCTCCTAGGTAAAATATGATTAATTAATTAGACAATTATATCTAACTATTGTGCCAACTTTTTCAATAAATGACACTCAAAACATGGGCTTAGCACTTAAGCTTGCGCGCCAGGGAATGCATGGCGTGGGTGCCAATCCAATGGTAGGTTGTGTGATTGAAAAAGACGGTGATATTATCGCCAAAGGCTATCACCAAACCTTTGGCCAGGCACATGCTGAAATTAATGCACTTGAGCAAATTAACCACCAAGCTAACGATGCAACTTTATATGTCACTTTAGAGCCTTGTTCACATCAGGGAAAAACACCACCTTGTGCGCAAGCCATAATTGATTCAGGTGCTAAAAAGGTTATTATTGCCATGCTAGATCCTAATCCACTAGTAAGTGGCCAAGGTGTCGCGATGCTTGAAACTGCCGGCATTGAGGTTGAACTAGGCTTACTGGAAGATCAGGCCGTCATGCTTAATCGTGGCTTTATTAAACGCATGACAACCAAACGTCCGTTCGTCACCTGCAAAATTGCCATGAGTCTAGATGGAAAAACTTCCATGCAATCTGGTCAAAGTAAATGGATTACTGACAAGAATGCTAGAGAGGATGTTCAGCGTCTTCGTGCTAGCAATCAAGCCATTATGACTGGTTCGGGCACCGTATTGGCAGATAATCCATCAATGACAGTGCGCTCTACTGAGTTAAATGTTAGCCCAATTCGAGTGGTGGTTGATGGTAAACATCAAGTTACCGATCAATCACTTAATATTTTTTCTACAGCTACGCCGACTCAAATTTTTAACACAGACAATACCAACCTAAATCAAAGCGGCAAACTTGATTTAAATCACATACTCTTACAACTTGGTGAGCAAGGGGTTAATTCTGTACTGCTTGAAGCAGGACCAGGCTTAATTGGCGCCATGATTGAAAACGCTTTAATTGATGAGTTAATTATCTACACCGCACCGACACTACTGGGCAGCAATGCCAATTCTATGGCAACTCTACCCATTGACAACATGCAAGATCAAATCAAATTATCCATCAGCGATCTACGTTTAGTTGGCAACGATATACGCATAACTGCCACCATCAAGCCATGAGTAGTTTAACTAATAAACGTATTCTACTCGGAGTAAGCGGATCAATATCAGCTTACAAATCGCCCGATATTATCAGACGGTTACAAGATCTTGGCGCTGATGTGCGTGTTATTCTAACATCTGGTGGCGCTCAATTTATTACCCAATTGTCACTCCAGGCCATTTCACAACATAGTGTTCACGACAACCTATGGGACAAAGAAGCTGAACTATCCATGAGTCATATTGAATTGGCAAAATGGGCAGATTTAATTTTAATTGCACCGGCTAGTGCCAACACGATTGCCAATCTAGCAAATGGCCAAGCTTCTGATTTACTAACCAGCGTCATTTTAGCAACTGACGCTCGGCTGATGATCGCACCCGCCATGAATCAGCAAATGTTTCAGGCTCAATCGCTACAGGATAATTTAGCTCAATTACGTCAACGACTCATTACTATTATTGAGCCAGATTCAGGCGCTCAGGCTTGTGGCGATATTGGTCCAGGCAGATTACCTGAAGCGGTGGATATTGCCCAACAAGTGGCCAAACAATTTGAAAGCAACCAGCTAAGTGGAAAACGTGTTTTAATCACACTAGGTGCCACCATAGAGCCTATTGACCCAGTACGCTTCATCTCAAACCATTCCAGCGGGAAAATGGGCATGGCCTTAGTTGATCGTTGCGTTGAAATGGGTGCTAAGGTAACTTGCGTGTATGCCAACATCAACACAACACTTAACAACAAAGCCACCAACATTCAAGCGCTTAGTGCCGCTAAAATGCATGAATCGGTCATGAATCATATTGACCAACAAGATATATTTATTGCCGTTGCTGCAGTTAGTGATTACCGAGTTAAAGAACAGCAGCAGCAAAAAATAAAAAAATCCAATCAGTCATTAATATTAGAGCTAGTGCCTAACAAAGATATTCTAGCCGATGTTTGTAAACTACCCAATAAACCCTGGTGCGTTGGTTTTGCCGCCGAGACGCAAAACACGCTCAAAAATGCTGAAATTAAGCTAAAAAACAAGGGTTGTGACGCAGTTATTCTAAACGATGTTTCTGATGCTGATATTGGCTTCAATAATGATGAAAATCAAGTCATTTTTATCAGTAAAAAACAGCAAAAAAACATCAGCAAAAACAGCAAATCAAAAGTAGCTGAAAAAATCTTAAATATCTTCATTAAAGAGTTCTTATAAACGCCTAAAAACGGCGTTAAATCAACACCTGTTAGAGTTACTCACAAAACTGTGGATAACTCTGTTAATATCTCTTTAAAAAGTGGCAAAAACGTTGATGTATTGCTGTTTTTTGTGGTTTTGAATAAAAACTAATCACTTATAATTTTTATTTAAAAATCAATGGGTTATAGTTTTACAAATCAAATAATAATATGAGAAAATGTCCATTAATCATTTAAAAAACATACTGGAGGAAAACTAAACGTGTTTCACGTGATAAATCAAGGGTTTCACGATATATTAGACATTCATAAATTGCTAATTTCATAACACCCAAATTGATTGAATTATTAAACCTTAATTATGCTGTTTTTTGCCCTTAATTTCCTCTTTGGAATCTTGTTATTTTCAGTCAAAAATACCCTAGTATTTTCATCGACTGAAATTGGGACTTTTTTAGCCTTATTATTGGTTGTTTTATTAACTTTTAGACGTCAAAAATCGTTAGCAATCAATTTGTTGTTTTTTATCGCGGGTTTTAGCTGGATGGGGCTATTTTCTACGCAACTATTAAATAATGGTATTGACGAAAAACACTTCAATACGCCAATTATGGTTACTGGCACGATTGCAGATTTACCACAAGAAAAACCAGAAAAAACTCAATTCACATTTAATGTTAGCAAGCCGTACCAAGGAAAAATAAAACTGACCTGGTATGGACAACCGCCAAGTCAGCTAAAGAGTGGCGATCAATGGCAGCTTTTAATCAAGATAAAACATAACAACGGTTATCAAAACGAAGGCGGGTTTGATTATGAACAATGGCTCTTTTACCAACAATTTGATGCCACAGGCTATGTTAAACGCAACGATAACAATCAGCTATTAGTTTCTGACAAGGCAACCTCTATTAACACCCTGCGTCAATATATACGCGAACATCTATCTGAATACTTATCTACACTTGAATTTTCAGGTGTAATCAATGCGTTGATTATTGGTGACAGATCACTCATTTCCTCTGATCAATGGGAAATGTTTAAACAGACTAATACAACACATTTAAGCGTCATTTCAGGCTTGCATATTGGCCTAATCAGTGGCTTTGTTTTTCTATTAGTAAGTTTCTTGTGGCGTCACTGTTATAGATGCTCATTAACAATACCTGCCTCTGTTATTGGCGCCTACTTTGGTCTTATAAGTGCACTTGTTTATGCGCTAATTGCAGGTTTTTCTATTCCAACTCAACGGGCATTTATCATGGCGGGTGTTGTGTTTTTATCCGTTATCTTTCGACGCTCACATAATATTTGGCAATTATATGGGCTAGCCTTACTATTGGTATTAATTTCAAATCCACTAAGTGTTTTTAGTATTGGTTTTTGGTTATCTTTTTATGTGGTTGGTGTGATTGTTTATGGCGTCAAACAACACCAAGATAAACACTGGCTGTTTCGTCTATTGTATATCCAATTATTAATTAGCATTGCCACCCTGCCACTTATAGCTTGGTTTTTTTCATCTGGGTCACTACTATCACCCATTGCAAATTTAGTCGCCATACCTGTATTTAGCTTTGTTACTACACCATTTTCTTTACTAGGCGCTATCTTTAGTTTTGCCCAGCTTGAAACTCTGTCTCAATTTATTTTTTCAATAGCAAATCTATCGTTAGTCTATCTATCAATACTGCTAAATAATTTACAGTCATTCGAATTTAACCTTTGGCACTATACACCGGCCTCTAGCTTTAGTTTGTTATGGTTAATTTTCGCCGTATTTATTGCTCTACTACCTAAATCACTCAAACTTAGAAAACTAGCTTATTTGATACTTCTCCTAATTTGGCTACAGCCTAGTAAACCACTAGCCACAGGAGAAGTTATGGTGACAACCCTAGATGTCGGGCAAGGGCTGTCACAGGTTATTCGCACTAAAAACCATGTATTAATATTTGATACGGGCGCTCATTACCGATCAGGATTTAATATGGGTGAAGCGGTCATTCTTCCTTATTTAAGAACTAAACGAATTAATAATATTGATTCAATCATTATTTCACATGGAGACAATGATCATATTGGTGGCCTAGATAGCTTACAAGAAAAACTATCAATTGATCAAATACTCAGTTCGGTTACTGATCAAATCACCCATGCCAATGTTAAAGATTGTAACTCTGCACCACCTTGGCAGTGGGATGGCGTGAACTTTAAAATGCTTAATCTGGCGCATAATTTCACTGGTAATAATGCCTCCTGTGTATTAAAAATTTCAAATGCACACTTCAGTGTGTTGCTAACAGGTGATATAGAAAAAACCGCTGAACGCCATTTAATTAATATTTGGGGTAGCGAACTACAATCAGATGTATTAATCAGCCCACATCATGGCAGCAAGACCTCTTCTAGTGAATTATTTCTATCAACTGTAAAGCCTGCCAAGGTAATCATCTCCAGTGGCTATAAAAATAGATTTAACCACCCAGCAACAAAAATTATAAAACGCTATCAACAGCATAATATTGAGCCGATTAATACCGCTTGCGCTGGACAAATTGACTTAAAGCTAAGCGATCAACTGAGTGTTAAACGCTACAGAAAAGTTAATCAACGCTATTATTGGCGCCAATGTGACTAGCATAAGTCTAGTGATAATGAATTTTACTAGATTGAGATTTAGTCAGATTGTTGACTGCCTCTACCAATGCCTGATCCGGGTTAACTCTTAGTTGCCTTCCTAACGGAATGCTGCCTCGAAGACGGTTGGTATTGTATGAAATTTTGACCGGACAACTACCTTGGTGTGATTCCAATAATTGACACACCTGATCAAAGATAGGCTGCTGTTGCGCATCAAGTCTAATTTCAAACCCCTTGGCATAATTTTGCTTAACTTCATCAATATTTTCTATTTTATCAACAATAATTTGCCAGCCATCACGATAATCATCACGTTGAATTTTTCCTGACACGATTACCACGTCATCCACAATAAGCTTATCACTCACCTCACCCAAGGCTTTTGAAAAAACCACCGCATTGAGTGATAAATGACCATCTTCTACAGCTACAATCGCAATTTGCCCTCCTTTTCGGGTTGGGCGATAACGCAACTCAGAAATTAACGCTAAAACACGCACATCTTTGTTATTACGGAACTTTATCTGACTCGGCATTGTGGCACTAATATGCTTAACATCGGCTTTAAATTCATCAGTAGGATGATCATAAAAATAATAACCCATCACCATTTTTTCAAATGCTAGACGCTGACGAAAAGAAAACTCAGGCGCATGAAGATAATTAACTTCATACTCTGTATGCGTCTCAACACTGGCAAACAATCCACTTTGTCCGTTAGACTGATCATTTTGCCGCTGTTCTGCTTGCTTAACTGCTATCGGGTAAGTTTTAATCAAGCTCGCGCGATCAACCCCAAATACATCAAATGCGCCACTATAAATTAACGCCTCAATTGCACGCCTATTCAAATAACGCTTTTGAATTCTAAAGCAAAAATCAAACAAATCTTTAAAAATACCATTTTCTTGACGTTCAAGCATAAGCCTTTCAACCAAAGCCTCTCCCACACCCTTAACAGCACCCAAACCATACACAACCGTCTTATCGTCAGTGATACTAAATTGATAATCAGACAAGCAAACATTTGGCCCATTAACAGTTAAGCCCATTTGCCTAATTTCACCCACAGTAAACGATACACGGTCGGTATCATCCATCATGCCTGACAATACAGCAGCCATAAATGGCGCTGGGTAATGCGACTTAAGCCAAGCTGTATGATACGAAACATAAGCATAGGCCACAGAGTGGGATTTGTTAAATCCATAGCCAGAAAACTTATCAATCAAGTCAAAAATTTCATTGGCTTTTTTCTCATCAATATCTTTATCACTAGCACCAGTCACAAAGACACTACGTTGCCTATCCATTTCTTCAACTTTCTTTTTACCCATGGCTCGACGCAATAAATCAGCACCACCTAACGAATAGCCAGCCATTACCTGGGCTGATTTCATTACCTGTTCTTGGTATAAAAATACACCATTAGTTGGCTCAAGTATTTCTTGAAGCATTGGATGTGGATACTTAACCTTAGCACCGTGCTTTACATTGATGTAGTCATCTACCATGCCAGCATCTAAAGGGCCTGGACGATAAAGGGCTAACATAGCAACAATGTCTTCAAAATTATCGGCTTGAAGTTTTTTTAAATAACTACGCATGCCATCAGATTCCAGCTGGAAGATGCCCGTTGTGTCGCAACGCTGCAGTAAGTCATAGACTTTTTCATCGTCCAATGGCAAGGCGTCTAAGTCAATTTTTTCATCACTTAAGCCACTCGCTTCAATCATCTTAATGGCTTTTTGAATAACCGTTAGATTTGACAATCCTAAAAAGTCAAACTTAACCAATCCTACTGCCTCAACATCATCTTTATCAAACTGAGAGACAACGCCATCTTCGTCGCTATCACCTTTGTAAACAGGGCAAAAATCACTAATCTTACTCGGTGCAATAACCACACCACCCGCATGTGTGCCCACATTTCGAATCACACCCTCAAGTTTTTTAGACAAATTCATTAAATCAGTGACTGCCTCTTCTGATTCGTAGCGCGCCAGAAGATCGCTTGATCCGCCTTCAGAATCTGGCATTAGTGCCTTGTCCAAAGTCATTTTTAAATCATTAGGAATTAGCTTAGAGATCTTATCACTAAAACCGTAAGGATGCCCTAAGACGCGACCAACATCACGCACCACACCTTTGGCTGCCATGGTGCCGTAGGTAATAATTTGAGAGACTTTCTCACGGCCATATTTTTTAGCCACATAGTCAATTACCTCATCACGCCTATCCGTGCAGAAATCAATATCAAAATCTGGCATAGAAACACGTTCAGGATTTAAAAATCGCTCGAATAGCAACTCGTGTTTAATCGGATCAACATTAGTAATACCCAGTACATAAGCCACTAAAGATCCAGCACCTGATCCACGACCTGGACCTACTGGAATATCATTTTCTCTAGACCACTTAATAAAGTCGGCAACAATAAGAAAATAGCCAGGAAAGTCCATTTGAATAATCACATCAAGCTCAAATTTAAGTCGCTCGTCATATTCAGACCGGCCAACCATTCCCTTAAGTCGGTTATCAAGCCCGCGTTCAGATTCCAATGTAAAGAACTCGGCAATACTTAAATCTTCTGGAATAGGAAAATCAGGCAGGTAGTTTTTTTTGTGCAATTCGAAATGAACATTACAACGCTGTGCAATCTCAACAGTATTGGTCAACACCTCAGGTAAATCAACAAACAAATCTTGCATTTGATCTATTGACTTTAAGTATTGCTGATTAGAAAAATGCCGCGTTCGACGAGCATCATCTAATAAGCCGCCCTGTGAAATACATATTCTAGCCTCGTGTGCATCAAAGTCATCAGCCGACAAAAACTGAACATCATTTGTTGCCACAACTGCAATATCCAACTCAAGCGCTAGATTAATACACAAATGTAAGTGTTGCTCATCGTGTTCACGAGAGGTGCGCTGAACCGCTAAATAATATCGATCGTTAAAAACAGATTGCCAAAAATTAGCCCTCTGTTTAGCTTCAATAATTTGATTCGAGAGCAAATGTTTGGCCACATCGCTACTAATGGGTGTTGCGATTAAAATTAATCCCGCTTGATATTCAACCAACTGAGCTTCGCTGATACTAACCCCTTCAGTTGATTGTCCTTGCATATAAGACAACGAAATCAATGCTGACAGATTTAGATAGCCTTGTTGATTTTGACACAACAAAAGGGATGAGTAAAACTCACCCTCTTCATTACGAATATTAACGCGCGCACCAAAAATAGGCTTAATATTGGCAGCAACTGCCTTTTGATAAAATTTAACGGCTGCATATAAATTTGATTCATCCGTTAATGCAATACTGCCCATGCCCAACTCAACCGCTTTATCGATTAATTTTGGAATGCGTACCAAGGAATTTTCAACAGAAAATTCACTTTGACAATGCAGGTGGCAAAAGCCCAAATCAGACATATAAAATTAATAAAATAATTAAATTAAGCAATTAATTATCCATCAATTTAATTTTAATATGACTATATTTCAGACAAAAAAATACCCCAATTAAGGGGTATTTTTTTAGTAAAGATCCTACTTCAATTAGAAGCTAGGACCTGCACTACCAGCAATGGCAGCTTGCGCTGTTGCATTGGCTGTTTGAGCGTAAGCTTTATTAGCTAATGCCACTGCAGCTGCAGTTTTACCTGCGGCATTTAGTTTCTTAGCTTCTTTAATCATCTTGCCAGTATCACGCCATGCCATATTCACTGCTAAATTAGCCTTGTAACCCGCTTCAGCTGCTTTAACAGCAGACTTAAACGAATCAGAAGATCCATTATTCCAGTTATGGGCGCTACCTAGAAAATCAGCTTGAGCTGTTAAGGCGAATACTGACAAAACTGTAATTAATACTTTTTTCATCTTTATTCTCCTATTATTTTCTGTAACGTGCGTCAGTGATTTCAAGACCATTGCTCATTGCTTGATGGAATAATTCCATGTCGCGATAAACTTCTTTCTGTGCCTTGATTGGCTTTGCTCTCATGTTCTTCAAGCAACCACCATAACGACGGTGAAGTGTACCTAAGCCAGACCACTTTGCACGATACATAGGAACGTGTGTAGTGTGGCCTAACGCAGGTGATAAGATATCAGCTCTTGCTTTCTTGCCAGCGTTATAAACGTGACAGTCTGCACAAGACATGTTGAATTGGCCACGCTTAGCATAGAAAAACGCCTTGCCTCTTGCATAAGCTGCTTTAGCACCTTCTGACTCAACTTTAACATTGATCTTTTCACCAGCTGCCTGGTCTGAAATCCAAGCACTGATTCGAGCAATCTTACCCTTCATCGTACCTAGCTTCTTACCAGTCTGCTCGTTATAACATTTTTGGATAGTACCTTCCAATGTTACCACTGTGCCTGCTGCATCATCATAGTATGGGTGTTTAACACGAGCTGCCGCTGGATCTGCAAGTGCCGCACACTTATTTAAGCCATATTTTAAATATTCAGCACCGCCTTTTTCTACCGCTTCCTCATAGGGAGGAATGCCGTCCAAAATTTCTTCGAATTGATCTCTAGAGCCTTTGTCATAGGCATAAACACCATTCGTGTAGTCTGCGAATTCAACATTTGGTTGAATTGATTTAAAGTGGCCAATTAAAGCTTTTTGGTCAGAAGCGACATCTGCAGATGCCGTTCCAACTAAAAAGCTGATGCCAGCTACTACTGTTATTAGTTTTTTCATTAATCTCTCCTCAATTGATAAGATTTGATTACTTAGACTTTGCAGTCGCAGAACCAGTCTTACCCTTATTGTCAGTATATTTAAGTTCGATTGTGTCGCCTTTAGCG
>NZ_JAQRMS010000129.1 GCF_028599055.1 Candidatus Thioglobus sp. | reverse complement strand
TTTTAACTTTTATCCTTGAAAATAATTGAAATATAGAAAATTGTTTAAAATATAACTTTATCAAACTTTCATGTAACTGACATGTGAAAAATAGTGCGATTTATACGCCTAATGCATACGATGCTATTTGCTGTCTAGCGAGAGTGGCTGAATAGTTACGATTGGGAGTTTGGAGTGAAAGGTTACCAGACACGATCCCCAAACCGGATGTAGTTAGATATTAGTGTAAAGTTAAAATTAAAGGATATACATTTATTACAATAAATGTCTAATTTAATTATATTGTGTAAATCGAAAGAAAAAAGATGAAATTTAGAGACAGTTAAAAGCTAAGCGTGAAAATGTATAATTACAAGACAAAAAGTCATACAAAAGAGGACGTGCTTACCAAAACTTAAAGGTTTAAATACCATCTTGATAGCGTACAGCAGAATATGTATAGTCAGGTTTGTGTTTCTCAATCTGTAGTTTTTGTAAATCCCTTTTGGCCATTGCATTGTCTATCCCTTTTCAATTTACCGCTTTATGATTGCCCCTTTGGGATATATTTTCGTATATTCCAAATCCTTACCTTCCTAAGATACGAATATATGTATCTGCACTGTAATGATCGTCAAAGGAAACCTTTACAGTGCTGAAGGCTTCCAGTAGATCTACCACGTCTTTGATCATTTCCTTCATGGTAAAATTATCTGGTTTGCCATGCTGTCGCCATACATATATGACTAATAACTCCAATGAGTATGAACTCATAATCGTCTGAAATCAACATCACTAAGAAATGAAATCGAAATCACATCTTATTAAGACATGCCTGTACGAATTAGTTATGCTGCGTTCACACGTCAATTTAATGCGAATTAAAGTTGCATCCAATGCGAATTGAATACACTTATCGCGTTCACACGAATAATGTTTTTAATGAGCATCGAATTCGAATCGTCTAATTCGCATTATCCAATTCGCTTCAGGAATATGTTTTCGAAGCGAACTGGATAATGAGAAATAGCCGATTCGAATTCGATGCTCATTAAAAAAATTTATTACATGTGAACGCGATAAGTGTATTATATTCGCATTAGATGCAAATTTAATTCGCATTAAATGTACGTGTAAACGCAGCATTATTGTAATAAAACGTAGATATCAAATTTAGTGCGCACGACGGGTTTCTGGAATAACCTTCATCACGTATCAAAGTCGAATGATTAGAAAGCCAAACAATTAAAAAAAAAAAATAATAATAATAATAATAATAATAATAATTTTAAAAGACATGGGAGCAAGTAAGCCAAAGATCCTAAACAGGATCGCCAAAGAGGGACGAGAACCTTAGTTTTAATAATACTCACATTATTGAGGAACTGTAAATTTCACTAACAAATATATCTAATAAATCATGTCAGTGGAGAAACACTGATTTCTAGGTGGATGATACCCTAGAGGTATACACACAATGATAGTTAAAGCGTAAGATGCATTTCTGGATATCTCTCAAATAAGTAACAACTCTCTCTAAAAAAAAAACCCATGTCAAACTTCGACCAAAAATAACACCATAAGGTCGGGTCAAATATAATGTGCACTCGTTGATTCTCCGCTAATCTCGTAGTATTAAGGAGTAAGATCGAAGACTAATTGTCTCGGAAATAGGATAATGATTTCGAATGAATGAACAATCCAGAGAAACTGGCAAAATTGGGTACACAAGAGGATGACAAAAAACAAAAACAAAAAACAAACAAACAAAAAACCCCAAAAACCAAGGCAACACAATATGTGTTGGACACTACCATACACAAACAAAAACACAAATAACGTAAATAAGACACGAGCTTTACAAACAACTGGAGGAAAGAATAAATACGAACCGAACATACTTTTTATTGGGAAATACCGCTGGTAACGAACATTGCAACACGGAACTGAGATGTTATCAAAATGATACCGCTAACACGGCATATAAATATATATTACACACATATGTTATGACAATTTTGTGTCATTAAACTTTATGTTTTCTTCTTTTTTTTATATTCTAAGTGCCTTACAGAGTTCCTTCAAACTGATATTTTTCATTTTTCTTTATATTTAATGAACACGACACGTTCCTAGAATAACCTTCATCAGGTACATTGGAATTCGAAATATTGGAAAGCCAAATCATTTAAAAGTATTTTGAAGCAAGAAAACCTAAGGGCCTAAATAATATATTCCAAGTTTTTATTTCGACCAATGTCTTATATTCCTCCGTGAGATGAACTTTAGCTTTGATATTAATTACATTACTTAGGAACTGAAAACTTCATTAAAAAATAAACGTATCTAATAAATCATGTTAATGCGCTACACGAAACACTGAGTCGGCGATACCATCAGGGACTAAGAGTTAATCAGCAGACGATACCATCAGGGACTAAGAGCTAAACAGCAGAGGAAGGATACCATCAAGGACTAAGTGTTAATCAGCAGACGATACCATCAGAGACTAAGAGTTAATCAGTCGATGATATAATCAGGGACCAAGAGTTAATCAGCGCACGATACCATCAGGGACTAAGAGCTAATCAGACGATACCATCAGGTACTAAGAGTTAATCAGCAGACGATACAATCACGGACTAAGAGTTAATCAGCAAACGATACCATCAGGGACTAAGAGTTAATCAGCAGACGATACCATCAGGGACTAAGAGTTAATCAGCAGACGATACCATCAGGGATTAAGAGTTAATCAGCAGACGATACCATGAGGGACTAAGAGCTAATCAGAAGGCGATACCATCAGGGACTAAAAGTTGATCAGCAGACAATACATTTAATCAATAGACGATAGAATCAGCGACTAAGAGTTAATCGGCAGACGATACCATCAGGGACTAAGAGTTAATCGGCAGACGATACCATCAGGGACTAAGAGTTAATCGGCAGACGATACAACCAGGGACTAAGAGTTAATCAGCAGACGATACCATCAGGGACTAAGAGTTGATTAGCAGACGATACAATCAGGGACTAAGAGCTAATCAGCCGACGATACCATCAAGGACTAAGAGTTAATCAGCAGACGATACAATCAGGTACTAAGAGTTAATCAGCAGACGATACAATCAGGGACTAAGAGTTAATCAGCAGACGATACCATCAGGGACTAAGAGTTAATCAGCAGACGATATCATCAGGGACTAAGAGCTAATCAGCAGACAATACCATCAGGGACTAAGAGTTAATCAGCAGACGATATCATCAAGGACTAAGAGTTAATCAGCAGACGATACCATCAAGACCTAAGAGTTAATCAGCAGACGATATCATCAAGGACTAAG
>NZ_JAQRMS010000128.1 GCF_028599055.1 Candidatus Thioglobus sp. | reverse complement strand
CAGAGTTTTTGTTATATAACCTAGTGTTATATCATGGGGGAAAAAATTCCGTGCTTTCCGTGTATATAGCCTATCCTCAATACCTTTAGCGTGAACCCTTGACATAAATTTTGTGAGAATTGGGAAAAGGCTGAATAAACGCCTCTTTGACGCTTGACATGCTTGTTAAGGTTTCGCTTGATTGACTCATTGTTGTATAATTCGGTGAAATAACTTAAGAATAACAAAAGATGACAATTTTAACCCATAGACCACGTCGTATGAGAAAACACGCACATACCCGTGAATTAATGCGTGAAAACACACTAACCACTGATGATTTAATTTTTCCAATTTTTGTTATTGAAGGTGAAAACAAGCGCGAAAGCATTAACTCTATGCCAGATATCGAGCGTTTGAGTGTTGATCAATTGCTCATCGAAGCGCAAGAATTAGTGGATTTAGGCATTCGCGCCGTGGCCCTCTTCCCGGTTGTACCCGAAGCTAAAAAATCGCTCGATGCAGCGGAAGCTTTTAATGAAGATGGGCTCGCTCAACGCGCTGTACGCGCCCTAAAAGCCCAATTTAATGAATTGGCAGTAATTACTGATGTTGCACTTGATCCATTCACCACACATGGGCAAGATGGGCTGATTGATGATTCTGGCTATGTATTAAATGATGAAACAGTAGATGTTTTAGTCAAACAAGCTTTGTCACATGCCCAAGCTGGTAGTGATATTGTTGCCCCATCAGATATGATGGATGGTCGCATTGGTGCAATACGTGAAGCGTTAGAGGTTAATGGTTTTATTCATACTAATATTTTGGCTTATTCGGCCAAATACGCCTCAAGCTACTACGGACCGTTTAGAGATGCCGTTGGCTCAGCAGCAAACTTAGGCGCTTCAAGCAAAGAAACCTATCAAATGGATCCGGCTAATTCTGACGAAGCCATTCGAGAAGTAGGACTTGATATCGATGAAGGCGCTGACATGGTAATGATCAAACCAGGCTTACCTTATTTGGATATTGTGTATCGCATTAAACAAACTTTTGGTATGCCAACTTTTGCTTATCATGTAAGTGGCGAATACGCTCAGCTTAAAGCGGCCAGTCAAAATGGCTGGATTAATGAAGAAAAAGTAGCGCTTGAAACGCTACTCTCTTTCAAACGTGCAGGTGCTGACGCTATCTTAACTTACTACGCCAAGCAAGTTGCTAAGTGGTTGAAATAACACATTTTTTAATTTATATTAAAATATAATAATATTCTTATATAGTTAGTAAAATAGTGTATAATACCCCTCATTAATAACACCCTATTTTTGAGAGGCAATCATGGAAAACAAATCATTATTTACAAGCATTGTGTTGGCGCTGGCGTTAGTTAGTGGCTATGTCTTTTATACAGATAAAGTTAATGAACTAGAAACAGAGCTTCAGGCAACCACTCAAGAATACAACAATAAACTAACTGCACTCCAATCAACCGCTTCTGATAAGACCTCAACCCCTTCTGCACTAGAGTCACTTAATAACCAGCTGATTAAAGCGCAATCTGAATTAAAGCTAGCTCAACAAAAGTTAACACTAGCCAGTAGCAAATCTAGCGTCTTGGGCGATGAAATAACGCAAATGACTGACGCAAGAGATAAGGTTGGTTTACTTAAAGATTCATTACAATCAACCCAAGCCAAACTTGCAATAAGCGCTGAAAAAGTTGACTACCTAGAAAACCTATTCGCGACTCAAAACAAAGACACTATTGTGAACAACATTAATCGAATCAAAGAATTAAAAGAAACCTCAAGCGGTATTGCAGTAACAGGTTTAATCGTTCCTGCTATTGGTGTGGCTACGCTAGTATCGTATACCACAGAAGAAATTGACAACTACTGTGCCAACATTAAAAACATCATGACACTAGAGCATAAAGTCTTTGGTAAGGTAGTTTCTTTAGATAAAGCGATGCAAAAAAACTACCACAATCAATGTGAAGTAAGTCTTAAAGATAAAATCAAAAAAGGCTTAAAGAAACTTAAAATCGATCAGCCTAAATAATTTAGCCAATTCGATTATTAATTAAATCTTTAACCACTTCTGGCTCTGCCAGCGTAGAAGTATCACCTAAATTATCGTAATCATTCTCGGCAATTTTTCGTAGAATTCGACGCATGATTTTTCCAGAGCGTGTTTTTGGCAATCCCGGCGCAAACTGAATTTTATCAACCGTTGCAATCGGGCCAATTTCCGCCCTAACTAATTTAACCAACTCCGTTTTTAATTCGTCAGTAGGCTCAACCCCATTCATAATCGACACATATGCGTAGATTCCTTGACCTTTAATATCGTGCGGATAGCCAACTACGGCAGCTTCAGAGACATTCTCATGCAGCACTAAAGCTGACTCAATTTCAGCTGTTCCTAAACGATGCCCTGAGATATTTAGCACATCATCCACACGACCAGTAATCCAGTAGTAGCCGTCTTTGTCACGCTTAACCCCATCACCGGCAAAATACTTGCCCGGGAAGGTTGAAAAATAAGCCTCCATAAAACGCTCGTGATTATTGTAAAGCGTGCGCATTTGCCCTGGCCAAGATCTTGCCAATACCAAAATTCCTTCGGCTTCACCTTCTAACACTTCACCCTGTTCATTAACAATTTGCGGCTCAATGCCAAAGAACGGCTTAGACGCTGAACCTGGTTTTAATGCTGTTGCGTATGGCAGCGGGGTAATCATATGGCCACCGGTTTCAGTTTGCCACCAAGTATCTACCACGGGGCATTTGCCTTGACCTACCACATGATAGTACCATTCCCAAGCTTCTGGATTAATTGGCTCACCTACCGTACCTAATACACGCAAACTAGATCGGCTAGTCTTTTCAACAAATTCATCACCTGCACCCATTAGCGCACGAATCGCAGTTGGCGCTGTGTAGAATGTATTCACCTGATGCTTGTCAATTACTTGCCAAAAACGTGAGGCATCAGGATAAGAAGGAATGCCTTCAAACATCAGTGTGGTTGCGCCATTAGCAAGCGGACCATAAACAATATATGAGTGTCCTGTTACCCAACCCACATCAGCAGTACACCAATACACATCACCCTCTTGATAATCAAACGTATATTTATGAGTCATGGCTGCATAAAGCAAATAACCACCAGAGGTGTGTAATACGCCTTTTGGCTTGCCCGTTGATCCTGAGGTATAAAGAATAAATAGCGGTGTTTCAGCGTCATAAGCCTCGCATGGACATTCACTTGGCACATTAGCCACTAAATCGTGATACCAAACATCTTTAATGCCCCAATGCACTTCGCCTTTAGTATGCTGAACAACAACCA
>NZ_JAQRMS010000127.1 GCF_028599055.1 Candidatus Thioglobus sp. | reverse complement strand
CAACGACGGTGTTTCCATGGATACCTATATGACTAGGTATCCATGTGAAAATAACATGTTTACCAATAGCAACAAGGCTTTTATAAATAATATGTATTACATTTTCGTTGGATGTGTGGGTTTAAAGGTGAACAGAATCGTACAATAAACATGTTTCCACTTCCATCAGTAACAATAATAAAGTTATAAGCTATAGACCGTGGCTTCGAGCTTTTATGAATTAAACATTACAGCAAGCTTCAAAGAGGAACGATTTCAAAAACACACCTGTCACTAATTAATCATAGGCCTATCGATCACCTGCCGTGACATATTGCAGCAAGTTTCAGACTGTGACTTCCATTTGCTGCAGGGCTGACGTTGCTATTGAATCAAAGGCTTGTCGATCACCTGCCGTGACGTCACGTCTGTTGCAGCTGCTAAAGCACGTGACCTTTACTGCAATGCTCTAAGTCCCATTATAACACTACTCTGTCTTGTTATACCAATGTAAACCATGCAGAAATAATTGTATTATTTGTATATGAATTTGATAAAAGTTTTTGAATAAAATTATCTGCCCCTAGATGGTGACTTGTATATAATCCTTCCCGTTCCCATTTCCTTTGAAATGCTCATTGTGGATAAAGCTGTCAATTCCCTCATACATGAGTAGATGCATACATATATTGAGATTTTAAATAACCATAGTAACCAAACATGAATACATGATAGAAAAAATTAGGTAACAGATACAAAATAGAATAGAGACAGAGCATACATTTCCAAGTACATCACGTGGTATACCATACAATCCATTTTTAATCAAGAAAGCAAACCCAACAAATGGAATAGTAGCTCTGCCTCGAAGCTAAGAAAAATCAAATCTCTGATTCCAAGAGATTGCAACTTTATCATGTCACTTTCACTACCAAGAACATTCCGACTTACAGTCCGGATGAGTCAGTTATATCCTAATTATAGAATGCGCAATGCGAACGAAGATCAGAAATAGAAGAAAAAACTTTATCAAACCCCGTGGTAGTAAAGCAGAAACAACACACACACAAGAAGAGAAACACAGAAATAGAGATATCAAAGTACTGATAGTACGAGACATACCAATTAGGATTCCACAGTCCAGATATTGTACCAATCCAAAGCCATATAAACAAACAATTTAGATTTATTAACAAATACACCCCAACCATTGTCTCAATAGAGAGATTGAACCAATAACTAATCCTTGGGTTCTAATTATATATTTCAGAATGAGACCAACTGCAACAGAGGAATGTTGGATTTGCCACCAACAGTTTACTGACAAGCGTCAACTAAAAAAATCACCCTGCCAGCAAGTCCATACATGGTGGAAGACTATCCGTTGTTTCCATATGAGAAAAGGTTCAGTAGAGCGAATGACCTGAGGACATGCGGAAGAGAAACACCACACCGACTACACAAAACTGGAGAAAGACTTCTTTGCAGAAGGGAATGCCTACTGGATGGCCATCTATCCAGAGGACTACCGAAGAATAGTTACTAGGATAACTAAGAAGGGGAGTCGGTTGGCGGTGGAGGCCAGGAATCTGGTTCTAAGTGCCACAACATAAGGACAAGGGTCCAATGGATGTCTACTTGGGCAAGCCACCCCGGGACGAGGAAACTGGGAACACCACCCGAGAATCTTCAGTCACCTCAAAATTATCTGACTGGGCCGAAGAACCTCAAATCACTGGAAGAACCTAGGTATGAACCCGCTTGCCCATCCATCTTGAATTTGCACTCTGTGGATATGGATAAGATGATCGTGACGTTGAAGATCAACTCTACTAGAACATCCAATTGGTATGTGGCCACAGTAGACTATTAAAGATACAGAGGGATATATGTCCAGCCTAACTAGGAAGTCCAAAGCATGCAAACCAACAGACACCCGCATGAGATCGAGTGGATACACAATTATATCGGGGAAGGAGTTTTACACCCGTCGCCAAGACATCGCTAAAATAGTTGGCATACCGGAAATCTTCATCACCAAAATAAAGAAACACGAGTCCTTGGAATTCTCCACCAATTGAGAACCCAGCTAGATATGACTAGGTATCTATGTGAAAGTGACATGCTTACCAATAGCAACAAGGCTTTTTATAAGTTTCAACAATTTTTAAAATAAACGGGTTTTGAGTTTTACAACTCTCAATTGCCAAAAGGCAAGAAAGAGAAAGATGCAACGAACTTCAAAGCCAGAAGTATTGCATTAGCTTCTGCACTGCAGATCGAACTGGCAGATGGTAATCGAACAGAGTAGACCTGCTGTCCAAAAACAGCTGCCGATGCTATTCCATCCTTTGAACCATCAGTATATATGGCAGAGTATTCAGCATACCAAGTTTGATACGTCGGTTTTCAAGGGAAGGCTCGTTTGATTCAACATACAAACTCTCAACCGCAGACGTTCTGAACGCTCCAATTGAGAGTCGTAATCCTTGGTGATGGACTGTATCAAGCAACTTGATATACGACGCACGGGCTGAACCGTAAACGATGCATCCTTAATCCAATTTTGATCGAATCAACGATCTATATAAATTTAATAAAACCGTGCTATCCGCACCCCAGTCGGTACCGGACACATATTTGAAAATATTAAAAGCTTTGAGCCTCTTATTTTTAAGCATTTTAATATGGGGTGGAAAGGTAAGTTTACTATCAAAATTCATTTGAAATGTACATAAACAAACTTCATCCTTTATGCACTAGTTTATGGCAGAGACACATGGATTCGGTCAGTGAGGACGATACAGTATGGTATTGTAACTCTTGCTTAGGAGAAAAAACCATGGCAAAATTCATGAAAAAGTTGAGTGAAGGGGCTAAACGTTCCCAAATCTACACAAACCATTCCATTCGTGTAACTGGAGCATCAATATTGACAAAAAGTATGTTAAATCCATCTCAAATAATGGCAGTGACTGGACACAAATCGGTTCAGTCTCTCACTGTTTATCAGAGAACTGATACGGAAGAGATAATTGCAATGGGGAAAAAGTCTTAACTCCCCAAAATTTTGCCATACTGGCATTGTTGCCACCAGAAAAATCAAGTTTGCTTGCATTGCCGCCACCTGAAACGACTGTAAAGGAATGTACTAGTATTGTGCCGAGTATGAAAGAATGTGGTGGTTCAGCCGCTATTTCAGAATTGCAGGGTTTTAATATTTCCGATCTATTTACTGACTTTCCTTCAAATTCGTTACAAACAGAGACTAATATCTCAAATGTTCAAAATAAACCAATCCTCCCCGCCTTTTCAGGATGTACCATTGGAACAATTAAAAACGAGTATCCGCTGGTAAGAAAGGTGTAGAAGCAAGAAAGATAAAAGCTGAATTTAAAAGAAAAGAAACAGAACTTTTGAAGAAAGAAAATATTGAACTAAAACAAATAACAAGTAG
>NZ_JAQRMS010000126.1 GCF_028599055.1 Candidatus Thioglobus sp. | reverse complement strand
GACATACTACTTCTCCTTATTTTTATTTCCAAGTGAGGCAAAACCTCTCGAACTTGGAAACTTCCTAAATTATGTTAAAAATAAAACCAATGTCACTAACTATTTACGCGAGGAATTGCCTCGCACAAAGGTATATGATCCACAACACACGCTGTTTTAGGCGTGCTGCTTCTCCTTATCTTAAATGTATTATAGGCAAGGCCTATAATACTATCTTAGCTCTTCAGGCACCGGAAAATGTACATTTTCCTCAGCGCCACTTATTTCTTGCACGTCGTTAGCACCTTGATCATACAAATAATTAATCACTTCTTGCACTAATACCTCAGGGGCTGAAGCACCAGCAGTCACGCCAACCATTTCAACATTATTCAGCCAGGCCGGGTCAATTTCATCGGCACCATCAATCAAATAAGCATTAATACCCATCTTTTCAGCAATTTCTCGAAGACGGTTTGAATTAGATGAATTACGCGACCCTAGTACCAACAACAAATCTGAAGATTGCATCAAAGATTTGACTGCATCTTGTCGGTTTTGCGTCGCATAACAAATATCATCTTTTTTTGGCGCTTGAATATGAGGGAATTTTTGCTTTAACTGATCAACAATACCCTGAGTGTCGTCCACCGACAAAGTGGTCTGAGTGGTGTAAGATAGCTCGCCGGAGATGGATAAATTTTGCACATCCGCCTCGGTTTCAACCAATAATACCTCATCAGCCTGATTTGACTGGCCCAGCGTCCCTTCCACCTCAGGATGACCTTTGTGGCCAATTAAAATAACTTGATTGTGCTGTTTTTGTTTGCGTACTACTTCTTTGTGCACCTTGGTTACTAGTGGACAGGTGGCGTCATAAATAGTTGAGTTGATATTTTTTGCCTGTTTGCGTACTAATTGCGACACGCCATGTGCACTAAAAATTACCACTTGGTTATCCGGCACTTCATCAATTTCTTTAACGAAAATAGCACCTTTGTTTTTTAAATCACTAACCACAAATTTATTATGCACTACTTCGTTACGCACATAAACAGGTGCGCCGTGCTTGTTAATTGCACGCTCTACAATTTCAATAGCGCGATCAACACCTGCACAAAATCCCCTAGGGTTGGCCAACAGTACTTTCATTAGGAAATTTCTAAAACTTTAACTTGGAAAGACACATCGGCGCCTGCGAGTGGATGATTAAAATTAACACGAATATCATCTCCATCAATACTGTCAATACAACCCACATAGGAATCATCTGTTGGGGTTTTAAATTCCACAGCTGCGTCTATTTCTAATTTAAGGTCTGCTGGAAAATCTGCGCGCTGCATCACTTGAAATGCCTCATCATAAGTGTCGCCAAACGCCTCAGATGCGCCCAATAAAAAAGTTTGCAGTTCGTTGGGTTTAGCCTCTAAAACACAACGCTCTAGACAAGGATCGAGTTGACCATCCCCCATCTCAAATACCAGGGGGTCGTCCCAAGCTTCATCAACTAAAGCACCATTTGCATGGCTAAGTCTGTAATGAATTGTGTAGCTAGCCATTATTAAACGTCATGGCGCTTAATATGGTGTGTACCTGTTGGCGAAGATCATGACGGTGAATGATCATGTCAATGGCGCCTTTTTCGAGTAAAAATTCACTGCGCTGAAAACCTTCCGGCAATTCTTCGCGCACGGTTTGCTCAACCACACGCGGGCCCGCAAATCCAATCAAGGCATTTGGCTCCGCAATGTGAACATCGCCCAACATAGCAAAACTGGCCGATACACCACCCATAGTTGGGTCGGTCAAAACAGAGATAAACGGAATCTTTTTATCGTTCAATAATTTAAGCATTAATGAGGTTTTGCTCATTTGCATCAATGAAAACAAACCCTCTTGCATGCGCGCACCACCTGAGGCAGAAAAGCAAATTAAAGGTGCGCCTGTTTCAAGACTGTATTTGGCAGCACGAACAAATTTCTCGCCCACCACAGAGCCCATTGAGCCGCCCATAAATTTAAACTCAAAAGCTGCAACCACAACACTCAAGCCATTTAATGTGCCACTTTTAACAATCAGTGCGTCTTTTTCATTGGTAGTTTTCTGCGCTTGTGAATAACGATCTTTATATTTTTTTTGATCTTTAAATTTAAGCGGATCAACGGCGACTAAATCGGCGGCAATTTCTTCTTGGCCCGCTTCATCTAAGAAACTCTCAATACGAACACGAGCAGAAATACGCATGTGATGATCACACTTAGGACACACATACGTTGTCTCTTTTAACTCTTCAGAATAGATAGTTGCATCACACTTAGGGCATTTACTCCACAGTCCTTCCGGGATATTCTTTTTAACAACATTGGTGATTGAGGGTAAGATTTTTTCTAGCCAGCTCATGTCTAAATCCTTGTTTTAATTAGTTAATTGCTGAAGAAATCTCTTTTGCTAAATTTCCTACGCTTACTAACATTTTATCCTTATCTTCGCCATATTGCTCAACAAATGCAACTAACGACGAACCCACAATAACTGCGTCTGAATTTTCAGAGACAGCTTGGGCAGTTTTCGCATCTTTAATACCAAAGCCTACGCCCACTGGTAAATCAATATAGCGTCTAATTCTGGCCAAATTTTTCTTCACCGAATCAATGTCTAGGTGTCCAGCACCGGTTACCCCTTTAAGGGAAACAAAGTACACAAAACCTGAAGCAATGGTTGCTAGAAATTCAATTCTAGCATCGGTTGTAGTTGGCGCTACCAAGAAGATAAAGTCAACCTCGTGTGTATCAAGCTGTTGTTTTAAATCATGTGCCTCTTCAGGTGGCATATCAACCACCAGCACCCCGTCCACGCCATTTGCTTGAGCATCTCTAGCAAACGCTTGGTAGCCATAGACTTCAATTGGATTTAAATAGCCCATCAATACAATAGCAGTTGTGTTGTTAACCAGTCTAAATTTTGCCACCAATGCAAGCACATCTTTCAAGCTAACGCCTAGCTCGACCGCACGCTCGTGCGATTTAGCAATCATTGGGCCATCAGCCATTGGATCTGAAAACGGTACACCCAACTCGATTACACTGGCTCCATTCTCAACCAAGGTTAGCATCAGCTCATAGGTATTGTCTAAACCACTATCACCCGCTGTAATAAACGGAATAAAGGCTTTTTGCTCCTTAGGTAAATCAGAAAATACTTGGGCCAATCTTGACATGATTATTTAGTGCTAAATTCGTGAACGGCATCTACTAACACTTTCATGTTTTCAGGATCAACATCCGGAGTAATACCGTGACCCAAATTGAAAACATGTCCTGTGTCGCCTTTAAACTGGTCTAGTACTTTTTTTACTTCGGCTCGGACCACTTCTGGTGTCGCGTACATGACCGCAGGGTCTAAATTACCTTGAATAGCCACTTTGCTGCCGATTTGTTGCTCAACATCGCCCAATTCGACGGTC
>NZ_JAQRMS010000125.1 GCF_028599055.1 Candidatus Thioglobus sp. | reverse complement strand
AGTTGTTCTTGCTGTTTGCAGTGGTTCTAGTGTTTGCAGTTGTTCATGTCAACGGTAAGTAAGAAACATTGTATATACTAGAGTAAAACACGATGGGTGCCACTAGTGGAACAGGAACTGCCCACTCTTCCGGAACACCTGAGTTCATCCCCGGTTTTTAATGGGTTTCACGTTCCTCGATCTTTAGTTTTCTGTGTAGTGTTTTTTTATATCAGTGTTTGTCCCTTTTCATTTTCTTTTTTGGTCACTGTGTTGTATGCCCTTCGATTTATGTTATGGATTCTGATTACCCCTTTGTTATCTTCAAATTCTTCCTCATTGATTATTTAAAATGTATATATAGAATTTAAGATATAGTATTAAACTATAATGTAATCAGAATGTCTTTTTGGAGCCGTGGTGACCACGAGTGTATGGCACTTTTTTGTCTAATATATGCAAGCATCACAACAAAAGATAAGAGTTTTATTCCAAAACTTGGCAATGGTTTCCCCCGAGACAACGTTCTGAGTTTCGTGTTGTGATGCCCGGTACGATTTCTGCATAAAAACTATGTTTACCTCCAGTGGTTATTTTAGGTTTAGGTTATTTGTGTTTGTTTTCCGATAGTGGTGTCAAGCATATATTTTTGAGTTTTGAGTTTTGTGGAGTTTTTTATTTGTTTTTCTTCGTCTAGTGTACCATATGTTGGCAGTTTCTCTAGATTGTCCATTTTGTATTGCCCGTCGGTATTGTCAAATGTGATCCAGATCGACACTGATTTGTTGCTTTCTCTTGATATCCCAGATTCCTCCAGTTATAAACCTGATTACCACGATGTAACTAAAATTCCCCCCACTCAGGTTTTGTTTAAATTCTTCAAGTAATAAAGCAGACTGCCATGATATTACTGAAAGAACTTGCGACTCCACTACCAATAAAACAGACTGGCATGATATTACTGAAAGAACTTGCGACTCCACTACCAATAAAACAGACTGCCATGATATTACTGAAATAACTTACCGTATTCCGGCGGTTTTCTGCCGATTCCACCGGCAATATATCAGACCGCCAAGATATAGCTGAAATATTTTTGAAAGAGATACCCATTGTCTCATTAACTCAGTTGTGAAGTTCATCACACTCATTAGACATATTTGATATTGGAATTATAGGGTATACGACAAAGCTAGGGTTTTTAGATATACAAATGTATATATCTAACGATGTAAAACGGTTCGACGACCTTTTAAAAAAAAAATATGGTTGATTTTTACCCTGTGAAAGTTCAAAGAAATCAACGTGGCAGCCAAAAGTGGCACATCGAAGAAGGACAGACAACAGAATAGTTAATAGAAAAAAGACAAAAAGGGACACACAATAATCTACAAAACACAACACAGAAAACGGCAACAAGAACGCCACTAAATACCGGTGGTGAACTCACATCCTCCGGAATGGTAAACATTTCCTACTCCACATGTAACATCCGTCATGTCGAGGGAAAGAAAAACATTCATCACAAACATTCATCCAAAAACCAAGAAATTCTGGTTCGATCGACCTGTCATAGCACTATGTATTTCTTCATATGATATTAAGCCAGTGTGGAAACTTTTAAGAAATTTTTAGGTTTATGTGTATGTGTTGTGGCTCGTTGTTTGTCCTTTTGTCCTTTTTCTTTTGCTTCATTTAGTTAGCAATTATAACATTACAACTAAGCGAGTTGGTCTAGTTAGTTCTCGCCATGACATGGCTGATAATAGCTGATCGTTTGGCGTTAAACAGCAATCACTCGCTATTTTCAGACCAAGAATATATCGTGAAACGTTCTCTCAGTTTATTTGAATATTGCACAGGCTATGGTTTTGTCGTCATATTTTATACATTTCCCAAATGAATGTGAATGTCTTCATCATAATATACAATTATGGCCCTCTGAGGAGGTGAATATCCAAAATTGTCAACCCCGAGTATGGATTATTCCCCTGAGGGCTTTAGCGTTGAAATTATACAAAAATATCTTAATTATATGACACGTGATCTTCTATTAACCAACAGATTTGTTTCTTATATATGTAAGGTATAATAATGTAAATTATTAAGTATTCATAATTTAAATATAATAATATTATTGATCCATTTCAGGAGCACGAATTAAGAGGCGTTGCGCATACTTTACATGTAGAAGCAGAAGTTTTACGAAATGTTCTAACCCACGCGTAGGGGGAAACATTAATTCAATTAAAGTAGTTAGACGCTTTGGGAAATGCAGAGTTAGGCTATACCATGGTAATAGAAAGGGAATATTGGTCAAAGGAAGATGTACTGTAAGGGTTAAAGTTTGTTTTACTTTAGGTGAGTATTAGTTTTATATATACGTTTTCTTCTTATTTTGTTTGGGGGGACAGCGGATAAAATAATATAATTATGTTTTATAAGCTATATAATATGCTATATGACAAGCTATATATGATATGCTATATAATAAGCTATATGATAACCTATATGATATGCTATATAATAAGCTATGTGATATGCTATATAATAAGCTATGTGATATGCTATATGATAACCTATATGATATGCTATATAATAAGCTATATGATATGCTATATAATATGCTATATAATAAGCTATGTGATATGCTATATAATAAGCTATATGATATGCTATATAATAAGCTATGTGATATGCTATATGATATGGCTATGCTATGTAATAAGCTATATGATATGCTATAAAATAAGCTATGTGATATGCTATATGATATGGCTATGCTATATAATAAGCTATATGAAATGCTATATAATAAGCTATATGATATGCTATATGATATGGCTATACTATATATTAAGCTAGGTGATATGCTATATGATATGGCTATACTATATAATAAGCTATATGATATGCTCAATGTCTACTTTGTGTGTGGTTACAGCTTACTTTGGTTAAGGGGAGTACCATCTAACACTGGTTGGTTCGAAATCAGGATAACTCTATCCTCAAATTATGAAATAGTTAATAAAAACTGTTATTATATAGATATGTGTGATTTATGGGGATTTATCTGTCAAATAAATTCCGGTATCTCATATATGAGATACTAGTACCAGTTTGTCCCACCGATGTTATACAGTAAACCTTCCCCCATAGTAGATTGCCCCCACCCCCGGAATATTTACTATATAGTAAGCCTTCCCCCATGGGTGAATGCTTACTATATAGTATTTATTCCGCATAGTAAATCTTCCTACATAACCGTAAACGGTTCGGATTTTACGTATTATAGGGGGAATATGTGCTATTATAGTAAATATTGCCCCTTATGTAAGATAACTATTGGGAGTTGTATACGTCTACATATTAAACTCGACACATGTGGTAACGCATAATATGTCAAGTTTAATCAGTTATATTCATTGGAGGTGCCAGGGTGGCTCAATAAGTTAGATGCAACGACCTAACTCATTG
>NZ_JAQRMS010000124.1 GCF_028599055.1 Candidatus Thioglobus sp. | reverse complement strand
GCTGCCAGCACCATGCCTTCAGATAAGCCAAATTTCATTTGTCTTGGCGCCAGATTAGCCACCATCACCGTTAAACGACCTTCTAAATCTTCAGGATTGTAGTGTGCTTTAATGCCGGCAAATACATTGCGCGTATTTTCTTCACCAATATCAAGTGTCAGTTGCAATAACTTATCTGCACCTTCAACATGCTCAGCCTTAACAATTTTGGCGATGCGTAAGTCAATTTTAGTAAAGTCATCAATGCTAATCATGTTATCTTCCTCTTCTTGTTCGGGTGCTTGCTCAGCCACAGTTTGTTTAGACGCTTCGATGACGCTATTAATTTGATCATCTTCAATGCGTGACATCAGTGGCTTAAATTTATTAATTTGATGCTTGGTCAGTGGGTGTTTTAGATCGGCCCATTTAAGCTCATCAACATTTAAAAACAACTCAGCCTGTTTGGCCATCTCTGGCAATACCGGCTTTAGATAAGTAATCAATACACGAAACAGATTAAGTGCTAATGAAGTCACGTCATGAACTTGTGCCTCCTTACCTTCTTCTTTAATTAACTGCCAAGGTTTGTGTTCATCAACATATTGATTGGCTTTATCTGCAAGCTTCATGATTTCACGCATAGCTTGACTGTAATTACGAGCCTCATACAGTTTGGCAATAGCGTCACCTTGAGCAACAAACTCATTATATAGCTCAGATTCTATGGCGTAAGCTGACAAAGTTTTATCAAACTTTTTCACCACAAAGCCAGCGCAACGCGAGGCAATATTAACCACTTTTCCAACTAAATCGGAATTAACTCTTTGTTTAAAATCTTGCAAGTTAAGATCAATATCGTCAATTCGATTAGACAGCTTGTAGGCGTAATAATAACGCAAACATTCAGGATTAAGACTTTCTAAATAAGTTCTAGCCTGAATAAAAGTGCCACGCGACTTACTCATCTTTTGGCCGTTAACGGTTAAAAATCCGTGTGAGTAAATCGCCGTTGGGGTGCGATAATCAGCACCCATTAGCATTGCTGGCCAGAACAGTGCATGGAAATAAACAATATCCTTGCCGATAAAATGATACAGCTCAGTGTCAGAATCCTTATTAAAGTATTCGTCAAAATCTAGGCCTTGATCATCACACAATTTTTTAAAACTTGCCATGTAGCCAATTGGCGCATCTAGCCAAACATAAAAATATTTATTTTCAACACCCGGAATCTGAAAACCAAAATACGGCGCATCACGTGAAATATCCCACTGCTGCAAGCCTTGCTCAAACCATTCAGAAAGCTTATTACTGATTTCAGCTTGCAAGTGCCCTGCTTCTGTCCAAGCCTTAAGTTGGTCTTCAAATTGTGGCAAATCAAAAAAGTAATGCTCAGAATCTTTAGTAATTGGTGTGGCGCCTGATACGGCTGATTTTGCATTGACCAATTCTGTGGGTGAATAAGTTGCACCACATACTTCGCAGTTGTCACCATATTGGTCTTTCGCGCCACACTTAGGGCACTCGCCACGAATAAAACGATCGGGCAAGAACATTTGTTTTTCAGGGTCAAACGCTTGTGAAATTGTACGGGTTTTGATAAAGCCTTTGTCGTTCAGCTTGTTGTAAATACCGGCTGAAATTTCTTTATTTTCAGGGCTATGAGTTGAATGGTATTGACTAAACCCAATGGAAAAATCTTTAAAATCTGCTTGATGGCGCTCACTTACACCTTTAATCAGTTCTTCTGGAGTAATACCAAGCTCATTTGCTTTAAGCATAATAGGTGTGCCATGCGCATCATCTGCACAGACGTAATGACACTCGTTGCCCATCATTTTCTGAAAACGCACCCAAATATCAGTTTGGATGTATTCGAGTAAATGCCCAAGGTGAATTTCACCATTGGCATAAGGCAAGGCAGAAGTGACTAAAATTTTTCTTGAACTCATAAAGGTAGACTTGTTAATATTAGGGTTGGATGATATCGTTATACGATAAAATAGCATCATTTTACTGAAATACAGGTACAAGATTATGGCAGATTTATCCGTAGATACGATTAATAGCATTTTAAGTAATGTTGTTGATAAATACACAGAGCAAGATATTGTTTCTTCAAACGCAATTAACAGTATTGATATTGACGGTGAAAAAGTAACTATTACTATTGAGCTCAACTACCCTGCTAGCGGTTACCACGATGAATTAAAGCAGCAAGTAACCGATGCGTTAGCTGCTAAAGATATTAACAATGTTGATGTTAATATTGAAACTAAGATTATTAAATACTCCACTCAAAAAGGCGTTGAAATCTTATCAGAGGTTAAAAATATTATTGCTGTTGCTTCAGGTAAAGGTGGCGTTGGTAAATCAACCACTTCGGTTAACTTGGCACTTGCACTACAAGCTGAAGGCGCCAAAGTGGCTATTTTAGATGCAGATATCTACGGCCCATCACAGCCAAGAATGCTGGGTGTTAGTAACCTTAAGCCTGATACGACTGCAGAAGGCAAACTATTACCAATTCTTGGGCACGGCATGCAGAGTATGTCTATCGGCTATTTAGTTGATGAAGACAATCCAATGATTTGGCGTGGCCCTATGGTTACTCAAGCTTTAGAGCAAATGTTACGTGACACGCTATGGCGTGGTGTTGATTACATGATTATCGACCTACCACCAGGTACGGGTGATACACAGCTAACCCTTTCTCAAAAGATTCCAGTGAGTGGATCTGTTGTTGTTACTACACCACAAGACATTGCCTTATTAGATGCCAGAAAAGGTTTGAAAATGTTTGAAAAAGTTAACATTCCAATTTTAGGCGTGGTTGAAAATATGTCGCTACACATCTGTTCTAAGTGTGGCCATGAAGAAGCAATCTTTGGTGTTGGCGGCGGTGCTTCTATGGCACAAGAATCAGATGTTAACTTCTTAGGCGCTTTGCCGCTAGAAATGGATATTCGCACCGATGTGGACGAAGGCACGCCAACCGTTGCTAGAGATCCTAATGGTAGAGTGGCGGAGATTTATAAAGAGATTGCTAGAAAAGTGAGTGCTAAATTAACACAGCAAGATCGTGCTGTAAGCGCATTTCCTAGTATCACGATTGAATAAATATCATCTATCCTGTTACAATTTTAATTAACAGAGTAAAAAATAAGTAAACTACAAAGCCTTAACAAGGCTTTTTTTATGTATGAACTATTTTAATCAATTCAAAGGTCGTTTCATGGGCATTATGCAGTGGGAAGATTGCCATGCATTACTTGAAACACTGCATAACAACCCAAGTGACTGGTACGTGTATGACACACTTGAAACTATGCCTGATAGTGTTATGGATTCAGCTAAATTTTGCGATCAAATCAACCAAATAAAATCAATTCTCGATAGTGAGCATGATGAGCGCTATTGCGGCATTGTTTATGCAGATGATTTAAAAAACCCTAGTTTTGTTAAGATTTTTCACCCTAATAACTT
>NZ_JAQRMS010000123.1 GCF_028599055.1 Candidatus Thioglobus sp. | reverse complement strand
TTGATTGCTGCATAATTCTTGCCTTGAATGTTAACTGTTTGATTGTCGAATCTTTGAAATTCTTGCGTTTCAACTGAACTGCCGTCAGCAATTTGGTAGCTAAAAGTAGTTTGTTTAGGGTGTTTTTTTAAATCAAAAGCAATGGCTAGAAATATACTGAGTGGATCGGTAATATTGCCTTTGTTAGTTTTCCAGGTGTTAATTTTTGGTTGTGTTTTAGTGAGTTGAGATGAAACAGTTTTAGATTGAGCGTTGATGTCAATGACGTAGCTTTTGCTGATTTTCTTGTCTTCTTGTTCCATGATTTGATAAGCAACACTACTAACCCCCTGATCATTTATGTTAAAGGTTGAGCTAGCAGCAATAGAATAGTCTTTAATCATGGCAGCCAATCCAGAAGTATTAGCATTTGCTGTATAGAAATAGCCGTCTTCTAACTGGTGTAGTGTTCTGACTTCTTCTGCAATTTTAAGTCCATTAATGGAGAGTTGATAGTTGGCAACATGTGGTGTAAACGCCAAAACAGAAGTATGAACGAATGAAAGGAATGCAAAAATGGCAATAAATCTCATAAGCCCTGACCATCTAAAAATGCCTGACCATCCTCAAGTGTTAGCCTGCCTTGAGTAAACCAATGAATCACTTTTGGAAAGAGCTTGTGCTCTTCTACTAAAACTCGTTTTGCCAATGAGGCTGCGCTATCGTCAGCTAAGATATTAACGCGCGACTGAGCAATAATTGGGCCACCATCTAGCTCATCTGTTACAAAATGTACGCTCACACCATGTTCAGATTCACCTGCATCAAGTGCGCGTTGATGGGTATTTAGCCCTTGAAATTTTGGCAATAAAGAAGGGTGAATGTTAAGCATTTTCCCAGTATATTTCTGCGTAAATTCCGGTGTTAAAATACGCATAAAGCCAGCGAGAATAATAATTTCTGGCTGATATTGATCAATGGTTTGGCTTAATATTTGGTCAAATTCTTCTCGTGATGAGAATTTCTTATGGTTGATTGCGTGTGTGGGAATGTTGGCTTGTTGGGCGCGTTCAAGCCCGTAGGCATCTTCTTTGTTGCTAATAACCGCTTCAATCTCAAGATTGATATGAGTAGCATTGTCAATTAATGACTGTAGGTTAGAGCCACTGCCAGAAATTAAAACAACGCATTTCATTTAGATAATAACCTGCTCGCCATCATTGTTAACAATTTCACCAATTAACCAGGCGTTTTCGCCTTGTTCGTTCATGTGTTTAATGGCTGCTTCACTTTGATCTGCAGGAACCACCAACACCAGGCCAACACCGCAGTTAAACACTCGATACATTTCCATAATATCAATATTGCCGTTATCTTGCAAGAACTGGAAAATTTCAGGTAATTGCCAAGAAGCATTGTCTAATTTTGCGGCTAAATTGTCTGGCAGCACTCTTGGAATATTCTCCAATAGGCCACCGCCAGTAATATGAGAAATAGCGTGCACTGAGTGTTGTTCGATTAATGATAAAACAGATTTTACATAAATCTTAGTCGGCTCAATCAGCGCCTGTAGTTGAGCGTCGGTAGGCTCAGACTGCTCTAATACTTTTCGAATTAAAGAATAGCCATTTGAATGTGGACCTGAAGAGCCTAGTGCAATAATATGATCGCCATTAGCAACTTTAGTGCCGTCAATTACTTTGTCTTTGTTAGCGATGCCAACGCAAAAGCCAGCTAAATCGTATTCTTCGCCCTGATACATGCCTGGCATCTCAGCGGTTTCACCACCAATTAATGCACAACCTGAAATCTTACAGCCTTCGCCAATGCCGTGGATAACGGACGTGGCTAATTCTGTATTGAGCTTACCTGTTGCATAGTAATCTAAGAAAAATAACGGTTCCGCACCTTGTACAATTAAGTCATTGACACACATAGCCACCAAATCAATGCCAATGGTATCATGCTTGTTCAGCATTTCAGCCACTTTAAGTTTTGTGCCTACACCATCTGTGCCAGAAATAAGAACTGGGTTTTTGTATTTTTTAAGGTCCAGTTCAAACATAGCGCCAAAACCGCCTAAGCCGGCCAATACGCCTTCACGCATGGTTGATTTAGCAATAGGTTTGATTTGTTCGATTAAGTCATTACCTTTGGTAATGTCTACGCCAGAGTCTTGGTAAGTCAATGATGACATAAGGTTTTTTCCGTATAATTAATTTTTTTAAACTTGATTTAACCTGCTAAAAATGAATTTTTCTAGTGTGCCAAATGCGCTTTCAATTTTACGCATTATTTTAACAGTACCTGTTGTAATGACATTGTTAAATCATCAATATTTTTTAGCCATGGTGCTGTTTTTTGTCGCTGGCATTACGGATGCATTAGACGGCTGGATTGCCAAGCGTTATTCATTTCAATCACGATTAGGCTCTATTCTTGATCCGGCTGCTGATAAGTTGTTATTGGTTAGTAGTTTTATTACTTTGTATGTGATTGGCTTACTGCCTGGGTGGCTATTGATTTTGGTATTCTTGCGTGATGTTATGATTGTATCTGGCACGGTTGGGTGCTTTATTGGTGCAGGTACACCCAAGGAGGAATTACTCTCTCCTTCAAAATTGTCAAAATTTAATACTGCCTTACAAATTGCTCTGGTGTTGTTTTTGGTGATTGTGCAACTTTATCCAATTCAAGAACAATGGGTGACAATATTTTTTATTATTGTGGCTACTTCCACTGTTTTAAGTGGTGCTGATTATGTGTGGATTTGGATTGAAAAAGTGATTTCACAAGAAAAGCAATAAGTATTTATTATGCAACAACTAGGATTGCCAATCTCGCTTGATTCAAAAATGCGTTTAAGTAATTTCTTAGGCGATGAAAATCAGCAATTGTTAGCGTTCATTAGCAACTTGTTTGGTGAAGAGTCATCTGCCGTATTGTTTGTTTCAGGTGAGCGCTCAAGTGGCAAAACACACCTGCTTCAAGGCTGTGTATTTGATGCTTTGGCGCGTAATTTATCTGCTGTTTATTTGGATATCGAGCAAGCACTACCTGCAGATTTTATCAATACACTATCTGAGTATGAGTGGGTTTGTGTTGATAACATCGATCAATTAAACACTGCCCAAGAGCAAGAGTTATTTGATCTTTATAATCAAATTAAACATACCAAAACCAAGCTGGTAGTTTCAGCGCCAAAACCGCCCAGTGAGCTAAATTTATTAAAAGATTTAAAAACACGCCTGTCATTGGCAGTCTCTTATTCATTGGGTCAGTTAACGGACTTAGAGAAAATCGCTTCCATTAAACTAAAGATGCAAGATAAAAATCTAGATATTGATGACAAAGTTTATGCTTATTTGTTTAACTATGTGTCGAGAGATTTGAATGTTGTTTTGACTGTAATCGATCAGCTGGATCAGGCATCCTTACAACAAAAGAATGCCATTTCTATTCCGTTTGTTAAAAAAACACTCAATATTTAAGGTTTTTGCCTAAATTTAAATTTGGCGATTCTAGGCATAAGTTGCGAAAATGGGATGTTA
>NZ_JAQRMS010000122.1 GCF_028599055.1 Candidatus Thioglobus sp. | reverse complement strand
CACCAACTCCACACCACCACCACCACCACTGAGTCAATAAAGTAGATAACAGTAGCTACCCTATATTACACACCAGACCACCAACTCCACACCATCACCACCACCACTAACTCATCCAACCGTCAACACATATATGTATGATACTGAGTTTCGATACACAGTTATGTATACTGTTACTAGTAATTAATTATAGATTAAAGAAATCTTAAACAGAACAAAAGATATAGCAATATAAGAAGAGTGATAAGTCTATCACAATGATTTATCATGGTATGTCCCTGACTGTACTGTACATTGGATTAACTAGTCAGATTTTATTCACTCAATGCGACCATCTCATACTTATTACAAAATTCAAACCCTTAAGCTTAAAAGCCATTTAAACATTGTACATATATGCAGTATGTTACCCATTTTGGATCGCGATTACCACACAATTACTAGAAAGTTACCAATTACCGATACCTGTATGTTCATGTATATTCAGGGATTTTTCAGGGTATTTTGGGAAATGGCATTTTTTGTCTGTTTGGGAATTTTTCGACAAAAAAAGTAATTTTGGGAAAATTACATTATGTTCTTATAGCATTTATATTGATGTTATTGTCTAGTTTTTTTTGTTTTGTTAATTCATAACTACCTTAAGGACATCTATTCAATGTCACATTTTCATTTCTGTCTACCTTGACTATTGGAGTCTTGCATACTGGTGATTTTTTTTACACAAATTGTAATAAATCATAGTTGTTTATAATTAATCTTCAGCAGAAGAACGATGTCTCTGTCAATTTGTTCAATGGTCCAAATATACATAGCTAGGGAATATAGCACAAACGTAAATTGCCACCGATAGTCAAAAATTTAAGAAAGTATTTAGTCTGTAATTATTATTTGCCAGACCTCAAATCAGATTGCAACATCGGTGGAAAGCTACTTCAGTTTATTTATAACTGGATATCTGTGTTAACGTTTGCAAGGATTTATATTAAATCCTTGAAGTTTGTAAACACGTCTGTATGTATGTAAATAAACAGTTCAATATATAGATCGTAATATTAACCCGGTGTCGAGTATAAAATACCAATGCGGTTTAATAAATATCTGAAGCGTCTACGTGCATTTGAACAAATTTTGAATTGCAATCTTGGCATATTTGAACATATTTGATATGGGAACTATGACTTCATGTCACAGAAATAAGAAAAAAAATAATTCAAAGGTTCGTTTTGTTGAAAGTAGCTTCGGACAAAAATTCCGGTCAACATTTCCTGTAGCACAGTACCGCATTGCGTCTCCTTACCAAAATGGTGCCATTGTTGTATGTTTACGTATTTTATGCCAGGCATATATATTTTTTTTGTATATAAACTACATGTATAAACAAAACCTCTAATGAACGAAATTAAAGTTTCTATTAACCATAATGGATTACTTTCCAGGAAAATCACTTTCAAAATACTTAATAACGGATACGATAGATTTCAATAAACACTGCACGATATCGATTTGGGAACTTGTATAACAGCAAATTGGGAATAAATACAGGATAACTATCATTGGGAATGGGGCCGAATTCGGTCCTAGAGAGATGACTGAAAAATCCCTGATATTCATAAACACAAAAGCAAGAGCTAACAATGACAAAATGATATACAACAAATGTAGCATATTGAAGATGGACTTTTTAAAAATTAAAATACAAAACTAAGTAATACTAAAGGAACATGGGTGACCAATGATTAAGGGTTTTATCTCTTGACCACAGGCCTAGAACACCACCAACATGGGTTTGTGCCCAATCGCAAACACCTACATGTACATACATGTATACCAGCGACCAGAAGTTTCACCTGTAAGTTTGTAGTCTATGCAAGGTTTTCCACCCCTATTAGGCACCTACTACATTGTATGTGGCTTTTAAGGGGGCTGTATTTTTCCCCCTCATGACATAAACAATTTTTACATGGACTTTTTATGGAACAAAATCATAAACTATTTTCTGTTTTTGGACATGAAAAATCACTAAATTTTATATATTTTACCAATTTTTTTTTAAACTACCAGGTGCTTTTTTTAATTTCTTGCATCTGTTACATTTGTACATCTATTGACTTATTCTATAAAAATCTGTCCTACAAAAAATTCATAGCTCGGGTTGGGGGGGCACCCCCTTTTTAAACAAGGGTTAAATGAATGTTCCCATATATGTCTGGTAGTCATTCTGAAAACAGAAAAAGTCAGAAGAATAATAATATAGAGAGGGTAGTACAAGATCATGTCATATAGGTTAATTTCTAGCTTCTAAGCCTTTTACAGTTTAAGTTTTAAGAATGATTTTTACATCACGTGACAGCGTGTGCCTAGTAATAGTATTACTATATTTCATTTGTATGAGGAAGCTCTATAAAATATTGGACATATATAATTTTAGTCTGGTCGTACACAATATAATACACAAAGAGCATTATTACTGAATAATCATTAATAAAATATCTCCCTCTGGCTCTTCAATGTGAATGATAATAATGCGCAGGATTTGTTTTGCTGTCTAAATTTCCGACAGTTGTTGAACTAAAATAACTAAACTATTTGAGATAATTATTGCATTCCCACCTTGCTTGTTCAACGGGGCGTTTCTCACTTTCCGAGAGAATCTCTATCCCTGATGAACTACATCTGTGATTTATCTTGATCGATACTCTGGGCAAAAGTGAATCCGTTTCACTCATTGCAACATTAGGGGCAGATTATTACGGGGAAAGACACGATATTGTTATATACAGAAAAACATTTAATTTGGAATGTCTCTTGTTTTATTCTCTTTGACCACTATTTACTGAGACTGGTATTCCGCAACGTCAACTTGCAAAGAAAAAATAATAATTTATGTAAAACCAAATGTAAAAATGGTACAGATTAAGCAACAGAATGCAAATTATGTCTAAGCGAAAAATTATATGTATAAAAAATACAAATAGTTATATTGAAAACAGTCAAATGGACAGAAAGCTATATCACAATAATAAAGGAAACATAAAATACAAGTAAGGAATTGTGAAATCAAAAAGGCAATATCAGAGAAGAAAAATAACATTCCTTTACCTGGAAAAATAATGGCAAGCCAAAAAAAATTCTTACTTTACCTGGAAAAATAATGGCAAGCCAAAAAATATCTTATTTTACCTGGAAAAATAATGGCAAGCCGAAAAAAAAATTGCTTACTTAAAACTTTAACTGAGAAAATAATGGCAAACCAAAAATAGCATGCTTTAACTGAGAAAACAATGGCAACCCAAAAAATAGCGTGCTTTAACTGAGAAAATAATGGCAAACCGAAAAATAGCATGCTTTAACTGAGAAAATAATGGCAAACCAAAAAATAGCATGCTTTAACTGAGAAAATAATGGCAAACCAAAAAATAGCATACTTTAACTGAGAAAATAATGGCAAACCAAAAAATAGCATGCTTTAACTGAGAAAATAATGGCAAGCCTTTGAAGAAACTCCGACTCATATGAGTATAAAAATAGAAGAAAGGCACAATTCGTACCCATTGGTATGCCGACAACCTGC
>NZ_JAQRMS010000121.1 GCF_028599055.1 Candidatus Thioglobus sp. | reverse complement strand
CGCCTATAGGAGAGTTTTCGATCGTGAAAATAACAGGCGTCAACAATTAAATAAAACAGTTATAGAGCCGGATGCTAGCTTCTTAACACTACTGGAAAAACCGTTGCCGCAGTGCTCGGGTGTGGCAATCGGTATTGAGCGCTTAATTACTAGCATTGACTAACTAATACAGCGGTCTTTAAATCAGATAAAATATAAAGTTGTATTTCAGCTTTATGTTAGTTTATTTTTCATGATTAAGTTTATTTCTCTTATTGCCATGATTTGTTTGCCTGCTCAGGCATTGCAAATATTGCAGCCGGACAATGGCCATGAGATTGTCAAGCATCAATCTCAAGCGTCAGATGAAACCAGCGAACTTTCTGGCGAGCTGTTATTAACAAAATTAGAAAAATCAGCCAAAAGCGGCAATGCCAGAGCACAATTCAGCTTGGCTAATATGTACCATAACGGCATTGGCGTTAAAGCGGATGAAAAGCTTGCGTTTTATTGGTACATTCAAGTTGCTGAACAAGGGTTTGCTAGCGCGCAATTTAATGTCGCCAACGGTTATTATCACGGTATTGGCACAACTCAAAACTTAGCTCAAGCGCTCACCTGGTATGAAAAAGCAGCAGAGCAAGATTTTGTTGCAGCGCAGTATAATTTAGCAGTGATGTATCGTCGGGGCGAAGGTACTGATATTGATAACGAAGCGGCATTTCGTTGGTATGAACGCGCCGCTCAATTGGGTTATGGCCTGGCACAATTAACCTTGGCCAAGTTATACGAAAAAGGTGTTGGCGTTGAACAAAGCGACACTCTGGCGCAAACTTGGTATCTGCGTGCGGCTAATCAGTTAGATCCAGAAGCACAATTTCATTTGGCCGAGTTTTATCAACAGCGTAGCAGTTATGCGCAAGCTGTTTTTTACTATCGTAAGGCCGCCGAGCAGGATTATATTCTTGCTCAATTTGCCTTGGCCATGAATTTTCTTGATGGCAAGGGTGTTATTAAAGACGAGGAAAAAGCGCAATCTTTATTATTGACAGCGGCCAAGGCTGGGCATGCGCAAGCGCAATTTCAGTTGGGAAAATTATTATATAGCCAGGAGTTCACCATAGAGGCGAAACAATGGTTAACAAAAGCCAGTGAACAGTCTGTCGATTTAGCAACAGCGCTGTTACTTGATTTGGAGACGCTTGAACAATCCAAAAAAGACGCGTTAGCATTGGAAATCGCAGATATTACGCCACCAATAGTTGAGTCTATTGAGGTTAATGAGCAGCCAACAATTAAATTGCCAATAGTAAATACACCAGACAATAAGTCAGACGTTGCGGGTATGCAGACTGTGCCAGATTTGACCGCTTTAATTCCTAATCAACAACAGATTTTAGAGTCGATCGCCAGTAATACTGCGATGATGAATAATGTGGAAAAACTTATGCTGAGTGCCCAACAAGGTAATCCTGTTGCGCAGCATAATTTAAGTACTTTGTATAGTATTGGTGAGCTGGTTACTAAAGATGAGCGTAAAGCATTTTTATTGATGCAGCAATCGGCCAATCAGAACATTGCCCGTTCTCAAAATTCCTTAGCCATGATGTATCTGAATGGCATTGGTGTTGAAACTAACTATCAAAAAGCCTATTATTGGGCAAGTGCTTCTGCCCGTCAGGGAAATGCTGAAGGCAAGCAGTTGTTAGTGTATTTAGTTAGCGGATCTTTTTAGTTGGTGGCTGCCAAGACGCAACATTTCTGGGAAAGGTTGAGTTTGGCAGACATGTCACGCGATCAGTGGGAATCTTTGTGTGATAGTTGCGGGCGTTGCTGTTTGCATAAGCTTGAAGATGAAGACACCGGTGATATTTATTTTACTGATGTGGTTTGTCACTATATGGATGAGCAAACCTGCCAGTGTCCACATTACGATACTAGAGCCCAATACGTACCTGATTGTTTAACCATTTACCCTGATTGGGGTAAGAAATTTAACTGGTTGCCGGATACTTGTGCTTACCGATTGTTACATGAGGGCAAGCCCTTGTTTGATTGGCATCCATTGATTAGCCAAGATCCTGAATCAGTACATTTGGCGGGCATTTCGGTGCGTGGACGGACTTTTTCAGATAATGATGTCGATGAAAATGATATCGAATTACATATGATTGATTGGGTGAAATGATGAAAAAAATATTGTTATTGTGCTTATTTATAGCAAATACCACTTGGGCAAATTGGCCACATGAGCATATTTCTCAAGCGGTGTTTGCCGCTTCTGTGGTAGATAGACAGCCTCAACAGATAATCACAGAAGCGGATGATTCTTTAGGTAAAATCTACTTCTTTACCAATATTCGAAATTTGGTTGGTGATCGAATTACGCATCGCTGGCTATATAAGGATAATATCAAGGCTGAAATTAGCTTTGATATCAAAGGTAAGCGCTGGCGCGTCTGGTCAAGCAAAAACATTTGGCATACCTGGACAGGTGAGTGGACAGTTGAAGTGGTTGATCAGCTGGATAATGTCTTATTGACAAAAACCATAAATTTTGAAAAAAGTACGGCTCAGATGAGCGCAAGGAACAAAGATGAATAAAGTAGTATTAGCCTATTCAGGTGGATTAGACACAAGTATTATCGTTAAATGGCTGCAGGACACGTATCAGTGTGAAGTGGTTACTTTTACGGCTGATATTGGCCAAGGTGAAGAAGTTGAGCCAGCGCGCGCTAAAGCTAAAGCGGCAGGCGTTGAGCAAATCTATATTGAAGATTTGCGTGAAGAATTTGCCCGTGATTTTGTTTTTCCAATGTTTAGAGCCAATGCCATTTATGAAGGCGAATACCTTTTAGGCACCTCAATTGCCCGTCCACTCATTTCTAAACGCCTGGTCGAAATTGCTAATGAAGTTGGCGCTGATGCCATCTCGCACGGCGCAACCGGCAAGGGTAATGACCAAGTACGCTTTGAATTAAACGCTTATGCACTCGACGCTGATATTCAAGTGATTGCGCCTTGGCGTGAGTGGGAATTGTCCTCTCGTGAAAGTTTGATGGCGTATGCTGAAAGCCACGGTATTGAAATTGATTACCAAAAACAAGATAAGAAATCTCCTTATTCGATGGACGCTAATTTATTGCATATTTCTTATGAAGGCGATATTCTGGAAAATCCATGGGCTGAGCCAGAAGACGACATGTGGCGTTGGACAGTGTCACCTGAAAACGCACCTGACAAGGCTGAATATATTGAACTTACTTATGCAAAGGGTGATATTGTTGCTATTGACGGTGAGGCCATGAGCCCAGCAACAGTGATGGAAGTGTTAAATCAGCGTGCGGGTGCGCACGGTATTGGTCGTGATGATATTGTTGAAAACCGTTTTGTTGGTATGAAGTCACGCGGTTGTTATGAAACGCCAGCGGGTACCGTGATGCTTAAAGCGCATCGCGCCATGGAGTCTTTAACGCTTGATCGTAATGCGGCTCATTTAAAAGACGAGCTAATGCCAAAATACGCTGAGATGATCTACAACGGTTTTTGGTTCGCACCAGAGCGTGAAATGCTACAAGCAGCCATTGACCAAACTCAAACTGTTGTGAATGGCACAGTGCGTTTGAAGTTTTACAAAGGCAATGTGATTGTGGTGG
>NZ_JAQRMS010000120.1 GCF_028599055.1 Candidatus Thioglobus sp. | reverse complement strand
ATCCACATAAGCAGAAAAGGCGCTTTTAACATCTTTAACCGCTTGCTCTTTACTCTCGCCATCACCCATGATGCCTTCAATATCTTGATAGTAAGCTAGGTGTCCACCACCCTCTTTTTCGCTAAGTTTACTAACGATAATATCGTAATTAATCGCTAAATAATACGCTTTGTCTTTAATCATGACTGATTCTCCAATATTTTGATCACTTTTTTTATATAAATCACTTTGATAGGCCTCTTAAAAGGAATGGTAATACTCATGCAGTATTGCTTACGAAATACATAATGACTACCACCCGTGTTGATACATTCATAACCATAGCCCTTTAACAACTTTCTCAGCAACCTGAAATCTATAGGATTATTACGCATTTGTAATAACAGCTTTTCATGTTTGCTCATGGAATTATTCTATACCATTTGGTGGGTATAAAAAGTGTATCTTAAAAAACACTCAAACCTTTTCTCTGATTATGTTAATTCCAATGATTGGATCAATATTCAACTTTTCACAATAATTTACGTATTCTGCGATATCCAATCTACGCTCATTGTTTTCTATGTTCCAAATAGTCAAATGTTGAGCTTTTAGTGTTTAGTGTTTAAACGCTAATGCCAAAAACAAAAAAACCCCCACTGGGAGGGTTTTGGTCGCATAAAAGCGGAGCCTACGAAAAATAAATTTCATTGGTATGAAAAGCAAAATTCTTAAGCGATAGTCGGTTACAATTTGCACTACATATTCTACACAAGGGCAAGGTATTATGCAACAAAAAGTTTTAGGACTGGATTTAGGCAGTAACTCTATTGGCTGGGCGCTTCTTAATGAGGACAATAAACAAGCCACTGAAATTATCGATTTGGGTTCGCGTATCTTTACCAAAGCAGTTGAGGAAAAAATACCTACACCAAAAAATGAAAAACGTCGAAACATGCGCCTTGGTAGGCGTGTTGTTCAGCGTCGTGCGCAGCGCAAGCAACGTATGCTTAATTACTTAGTATCTTTAGATTTATTACCGCAAGCGTTGCAAAACTCTACTCAGCCGGAGATCATTCTTAACAAACTTGGAGATCCTTATGAGCTACGAACTAAAGGCCTAGATGAACAGCTAAAGCCTCATGAATTTGGCAGAATATTATTACACTTTGTTGCAAGGCGTGGTTTTTTGTCCACTAAAAAACAAGTGGCGGGCGATTTGGTCGATGACCCTGATACGCTAGATTATCTTAATGATCTTGATGATAAGCCTGCCAAAGACAAGGAAGAGGGGCAATATAAGGCAGACATTGTTGATGTTTATCAAGCTATTAAAGGTGCTGGCGCTAGAACTTTGGGTGAATACCTGTTTAACCTTGAAACTGGCAAAGTTAAGCGTAATCGTTCACATGATGGTGGGCATTTGCGCACTGAGCGTAAGATGTATCAGGATGAACTTAAGCTAATCTGGAAGCAGCAATCACAATATTTTAGCCACTTGCCAAGTGATTTTATGCAAAAAAATAAAGGGATTTTGGCCATTATTTTTTATCAAAGACCTCTCAAGTTAAAAAAAGACCGTATTGGCCAATGCTCACTAGAACCTAAACATCGTCGCGCTAATGTTGCGCGCCTAGAAGTGCAAAAATTTAGATACTTGCAAGATATCAATAATTTACAATTTTTTGATCGTTGGCAAGAAAAATGGATAAGTATTAGTGATGAGCAAAAATCCAAATTAAAAGGTTTGTTTGAGCATAACACACAAATCACTGTAACAATGCTCAAAAAAGAACTAGGTTTAGACAGACCTACTAAAATTAACCTCGAAGCTAAAAACCTGAAAGGTAATATCACAGCAGGTGAAATCCGTAATATCATTGATGATGCTTGGGATAAATACTCAGATCAACAGCAGCATGACTTGTTTGAGGATTTATTCACCATTAAGAAAAAATCAGCGCTTAAAGCTCGACTGATTACGCATTGGGATTTTGACAAAAAAACCGCTGTTAAGCTGTGTTTGATTGAGTTTGAGCCTGGCCATTCTAACCACTCGCTCAAAGCCATTAACAAACTTTTGCCATTTTTAGAACAAGGCATGATTTATTCAGATGCTCGCAAAGCAGCAGGTTACGATTATGAAGTAACAGAGATTGAAGTTGTTGGCACATTGGGTATACCGCCAGAAACTTCCAATCCGATTGTTAACAAAGGTATGCATGAGTTAAGACGACTGATTAATGCTATTATCAAACAATATGGTAAGCCTGATATTATTCGCATTGAAATGGCGCGTGATCTAGAGATGAATACCAAGCGCTATAAAGAAAACGAATTTCGACAAAAGAAAAATCAAAAAGCCAATGAAGCTGCACAACTTGCTTTTAAGGGTTTAAATTTAGGCAAAAAATATGCCTCAAGAGATGACAAAATTCGCTATCGCCTTTGGCAAGATCAAGATCAGCGTTGCGCCTATAGTGGTAACACCATTGCACTCAACCAAGTATTTATCAGCGAATGCGAGGTGGATCATATTTTGCCCTTTAAAAAATCACTCGACGATTCTTACATGAATAAAGTCATTTGCTTTACCAAAGAAAACCGTGATAAATCTGATCAAACCCCGATTGATGCTTGGGGTGGTGATAATGACAAATGGAATCAAATTACCCAAGCTCTTAGTCACTGGGATAAATCTCTCGACAGCAAAATAAAACGTTTCTATACCAAAGAGACTGATTTGCAAAAACGTGATTTTATTTCCTCACAGCTCAACGACACTCGTTACATGTCAAAATTGGCGCAAGATTATGTACGCCAACTTGGTTGTGATGTAAACATTACTAAAGGTTTTGTGGTTAGCCAAATTCGCCACCAATGGGGTTTTAATAGTATTATTGGTGAAGTGAACAAAAAAGATCGCACTGATCATCGTCATCATGCGATTGATGCAGTGGTGATTGCTGCCACCTCGCGCAATTTATATCAAAATGCAGTTAGGCAAATTGAGCAAGATAAACTTAATATCGATCCGCCGTATGACCACATTCGCGATGAACTCAAAGAAAGACTCAAGCACACGATTGTATCTCATGCACCACAGCACAAACTTGCCGGTAGCTTACACGAAGAAACGGGTGCAGGCTATATTAAAAAACACGGTGGCTTGGTGTATCGCAAAACCCTAAGCCCAGAGTTCACTCTTAAAAATGCCATGAGTATTGTAGATGAAGCGGTTAAAACCAAAGTATTGGAGCATTTTGAAAACTACCCAAACCCTAAAGAAGCTTTTAATTCCGAACACTTAGCACTACTCAAACTAGGCAAAAACCCAATTAAACGCGTTAGAGTATTGCAATCCAAAACCAATGAGAAAAAATTAGAAAATACCAAATTTGGTGTGCGCGATAAAACCGGTAAAATCTTTAAATACATGAGTTTTGGCAATACCCATCATGTCGAAATTATTAAGAACAGCAAAACTGGCAAAATCAAAGGCGAATTTGTTACCACCATGCTCGCCTCACACCGCGCCAAAGGTATTAATATGCCCAAACAACCCATCATCAAAACCAATCATGGTGAGGATTGGGAATTTATCATGGCACTACATATTAACGACACTGTTAGTATTGAACAAGACGATGGCGAACGCGTGTTTTATCGGGTGCAG
>NZ_JAQRMS010000012.1 GCF_028599055.1 Candidatus Thioglobus sp. | reverse complement strand
TGTTGGCACTGAAATCCCCACCAAACCGTCTCTGCCCGAGTTTGTTGCAAACTTAGCCCTGTTTTGGTGCTTTGACGACTTTGAAACTGCCCCAAGCATCATCAATCAACACAACGAAACCCCGATTGTTTTTAAAAGCCCACTGTATGCTACGGCTGCTTGGCTTGGTTCTTTAGGGTTTATTGCCCTCGTGTACTATGAAGTGGGCATTGCTTTAAGTGCTATTATTGCAGGGTTGTGTATCTTTGTAACTCGGTTAATCGCCATTCGACTTGATTTAGGCTTGCCAAAGTTTCAATTGAAAGAGTAATGCCATTTTCAAAAATAAACTAAACAATCTAGAACCCATCCTCGCAAAAAAAATGACGACTCAGAGTCGTCATTTTTTATTATTGAAAGGCTAGTGGTTACAGATCTAGCGCTTCAATTTCTAGCAACATTTTATTAATGTGCTTGCCCAATTGCTCAGCATAGCCGCTCCAATCTCTATATTCTGCTAGATGTTTATCCGCAAATGGTTTGATCTCATAGTCAGCCAAGTCTTCTTCATAGCCTTTTCTAGACTCTTGCTCAATGATTTTAAGATACTTTAAGTAAGGATTAATCGCTTGAGTAACAGCGCCTGAGTAACCATGTCCAGGAACATAAGTATCAATTGTTAGGTTTTTGGCGTAATCTAGAATTTTAATATTGTCCAGCATGTTTGATTGTCCATCAAATCTGCCCATTCGGTCAGTAAAGGCGTTGTCACCAGTAAAAAGTGTTTTAGAATTTACATGCTCAATCATGATATCTGAAGATGAGTGAGACGATGGCAGTGGTGAGTGAATAATGAACTTTTGCTCTTCGATAGTTAGCGTGTCTTTATGGCCAATTGAATAAGTTGGTATCACGGCGATTGTGCCCTTTGCCTTGTCCGTAATATCACTATATGTCTTTATCCAACGTTCAGCTTCGCCATATTCTGCTTCTCGAATCATGTTCATGTGGGCATAGAATTTAGCGTTTGGATATTTATCCTTAATGGCATGATTTCCAAGCCAGTGATCACCATGTACGTGTGTGTCTATAACAGCCACAACGGGTTTTGAGGTTATTTTTTCAATCTCTTTAAGTACATTGTCTCCAACAAATTTTGAGCTACCAGGGTCAATGACAATTAAGCCATTATCGCCTTCGATGAAAACAGGGTTGTTCATAAAGCCATGGTTTTGCTCGCTGGGGCTGGCAATAGGCCCATGCATGACATAAACTTGGTTACTCACCTGTTCAAATTTAAAATCGCCTACGCCATCAATTGTCCAAGCGTGTGTTATTGATGAAAATATCAAAGCAAATAATAATGCTAATTTGTTCATGTCTCTCTCCTCTATATTGAATTGACTATTATAGCTAATGATATAATAGTCAATTATGCAAAAAAAACCTACACTAAGCAATGTTACTGACATAGCCACTACTCGATTTTTTAATATCCAATCAATGGATGTTGAGTTTTCTAATGGCGAAAAACGCCAATATGAGCGTCTCAAGCCGCCTGGTAATGGTGCAGTCTTAATAGTGCCTATGTTGGATGATGAAACCGTGCTGATGATTTATGAATACTCGGGTGGTACAGATCGCTACGAGCTAGCACTAACCAAAGGAAAAATTGATGACGGAGAGGTGCCACTAGAGGCGGCAAATCGTGAGCTGATTGAAGAAATTGGCTATGGCGCCAAGCAGCTGACTTACCTTAAGGCCATGAGTATTGCACCGGGCTACCAATCAAGCATCACTCATATTGTTTTGGCGCAAGATTTATATCAAGCATCGGCTGAGGGGGATGAGCCAGAGCCATTGGAAGTGGTTAAACATAAATTGGCCGATTTAGAAACCTTGGTTTATAACGATGATTTGACCGAAGCACGTAGTATTGCTGCTTTGTATCTGGCAAAAGAGGCGATTAAACAGCAGCAGTTGTGATTGAAATTCCGCAATCTTTTGTACTGACGGATGATGACACGCCATTTGCCAATATAGAGCAAGCCCTGGATGAACCTAATGGGCTGATTGCTGTTGGCGGGGCGTTGTCAACCGAGCGACTTATCGATGCATACCAGCGCGGAATATTTCCTTGGTATGGTGAAGATGAGCCTGTGCAGTGGTATAGTCCAAATCCGCGCATGGTGATCACACCAAACAAATTGCATATTTCTAAAAGTTTGAGCAAGACGCTTAGTCAATATAAATTTAACCTCAAGATTGACCAAGATTTCGATTCAGTGATTCGTCATTGTAAAACGGTTAACCGTAAGGATCAAACGGGCACCTGGATTGATGAAGCTATGATTGAGGCTTACACGGCACTACATCAACAAAGTGTGGTTAAATCAGTTGAAGTGTATCAAGATGACAAACTTGTGGGTGGTTTGTATGGCGTAGCAATGGGCCAGGTATTCTTTGGTGAATCAATGTTTTCATTAAGGCCAAATGTCTCAAAAATCGCTTTCGTGCATTTGGTGCAATCAATGGGTTATGAGTTAATTGATTGCCAAGTGGAAAGTCCACATTTAAAAAGCCTGGGTGCCTTTAATATTGAGCGCTCTGCGTTTGCAAAACTATTAAAAGATTTACTGTAAAATAAGCGGTAAATAATAATTAGGACAGAACATGAAAAAAATAGCACAGTTGGCCTTATTGGCTTTTGTTGTCGTTGGTATTAGTGCTTGCGGTAAGATGGGCGAATTAGAAGCGGTTAAAGCACAGCAAGTGACACTTTCTCCAGCACCGGTTAACACCCAAGCTATTGATGAAACAACGCAAACTGTTGCGCCTGAGCTTGACATTCTGCCGCATAACTCAAAATAACACTTGAGCTTTTCTTATAAAAATCAATCTCTACACGCTGATTCTGTTGATATAGCAGACTTAATGGCTAACTACGGTTCGCCATTGTATGTGTATTCGCGTAGCGATATTGAAAGCAATTGGCGTGAATTTGATGAGGCTTTTGGCGATCATCCGCATTTAGTCTGCTACGCAGTTAAGGCCAATTCTAATATTGCAGTACTTAATGTGTTGGCCAAAATTGGCGCAGGTTTTGATATTGTCTCAGTGGGCGAGCTGGAGCGAGTTCTAGCCGCTGGCGGACAAGCTTCAAAGTGTGTTTTTTCAGGCGTTGCTAAAACTCAGGATGAAATCAAACGTGGGCTAGAAGTTGGCATTCGTTGTTTTAACGTTGAATCTAGTGCAGAGATGAGTCGCATTGAACAAGTAGCGCAAGCGATGAATGCCCAAGCACCTATTTCAATTCGCGTTAATCCGAATGTTGATGCTAAGACGCATCCGTACATTTCAACCGGCCTTAAAGAAAATAAATTTGGTGTCGATATTGATGACGCATTGGCTTTGTATGAGCAAGCGCATAATTCTAAATATATCAATGTTCAGGGTCTGGATTGTCATATTGGTTCGCAATTAACAGAACTGTCTCCATTTATTGATGCGCTTGATAAAGTGCTAGAATTGATCAGTAAGCTAAATGATCGCGGTATTGAGATTGCACATCTTGATTTAGGCGGTGGTGTTGGTATTCGATATGATGATGAAACAACCGTTGATATTGCTAAGTATGTTGACGCTATTTTAGACAAAGCGGGTGATTTAGACATTATTCTCGAACCGGGCAGAGCGATTGTAGGTAATGCGGGTGTATTTGTAACTAAAGTGGAATTTTTAAAGCAAAATTCAGATAAATCATTTGCCATTATTGATGGTGCCATGAATGATTTATTGCGCCCTGCTTTTTATAACGCCTATCATCAAGTGCTGCCAGTGAACGAAAATGCCAGAGGTGCTGAAGCCAGCTGGGATTTGGTCGGGCCAATTTGTGAAACCGGTGATTTTTTAGCTAAAGACAGGCAATTGTCTTTATCTGAGGGTGATTATTTGGCACTAATGTCGGCCGGTGCTTACGGTTTTACCATGAGTTCAAATTATAATTCACGCCCACGTGTGGCCGAGGTGATGGTGTCAGATAAAGCGCATCATCTTATTCGTCAGCGTGAAACCATTCAAGATTTATTTAATACAGAGAGTGTCATCAATGACTAAACTTACCAACAACCAAAAGAAATTTTTACGTTCAAAAGGCCACAGTCTGAAACCCGTTGTTATGATGGGCCAGCATGGTTTAAGTGAAGGTGTTTTGGCCGAATTAGAATCCAGCTTAGAGACACATGAGCTATTAAAAATTAAGGTACGCAGCGATGATCGTGAGGATAAACAGCGCGTTATTAATGAAATTATTGAAGTGACTGGTGCGCACTTGGTTCAAGTGATAGGCAATGTAATGGTTATTTACCGCGCCTTTGACAAAGATCCTCAACTTATCCTTCCAAGAAAATAATAATCCATGACCAAGATTGCCATTAGCGCTGCCGAAACCTCAGGCGATCTAATTGGCTCAAGCTTGGTTAGCGCTTTAAAAGCTCAAGATTCAGAGCTTCATATCGAAGGTCTTTGTGGTGAAAAAATGCAGAAAGCAGGCTGCGTTAAACACTGGGACATGAGTTTGGTTAATGTTATGGGCTTTACCGAAGTCTTGAAAAAACTACCGTCATTACTTAAGCTGAGATCAGCCATGGTTGAGTTTTTCTCACAGCAAAAGCCGGATGTTTTTATTGGTGTTGACGCACCTGATTTTAATTTTGTTATTGAAAAAAAGCTTAAAAAACAGTCTGTTAAGACCATTCATTTTGTGTCGCCATCGGTTTGGGCTTGGCGCCAATCTCGGGTGAAAAAGATCAAACAATCCACTGACTTGATTTTGTGCCTGTTTCCTTTTGAAGTTGATTTTTATAAACGCCATAATCAGCGTGCAGTATTTGTCGGGCACCCATTAGCTGAACAATTAACCCCTAGAAAAAACCACGCATCCAGCAAGCAAATATTATTAATGCCTGGCTCACGTTCAGGTGAAGTTAAACGGCTACTACCCGAGTTGTTGTCAGCCGCCAAACTAATGGCCAAACAAGATCCGACACTCAGTTTTCATTTAGCATTGGCTAATGACGAACTACTAGATTGGGCACAGGCACTGGTGGGTCAGCAAGCGGTTGAAATTTCTGTTGATACGGCTCATCAGCATATGCAAACTGCAGATTTAGTGCTGGTGGCATCAGGCACTGCAGCTTTGGAGTTGGCCTTGGTTGGTGTGCCAATGGTGGTGGTTTATAAACTATCGGCCATGAGTTATTTTATTGCCTCTCGTTTGGTTAAAAGCCCTTATATTAGTTTGCCAAATGTTATTGCTGATAAATCACTAGTACCAGAGCTGATTCAAGATGACGCTAATGCACATAATATTGCTACAGAAGCAATGAAAATTCTGGCAAATGATCAAGCGAACCTTGTGGCAGAATTCAATCAAATACACCAAGCACTAAACCTACATGCTAGCGAAGAATCTGCCAAATTAATTCTTGAGTTTATTCATGAATAAAGAGATTAGGGCAATCGTTCAACTGGCCTTGGCTGAGGATTTAGGTTCGGGTGATGTGTCGGCTGATTTATTGACAGACAACACCATTCAGGCCAGTATTGTCTGCCGAGAAAATGCTGTTATTTGCGGGGTTGAATATGCACAATCAGCATTCTTGTTGTTAAATCAAGATATTCAGATTAATTGGCAAATTAAAGAGGGTGACTTAGTTAAGCCGTCACAAGTATTGTGCACGCTATCAGGCTCATCTAGAGCGATTATTAGTGGTGAGCGTGTGGCGCTGAATTTTTTGCAAACGTTGAGTGCTGTGGCGACACAAACACAACAGCTAGTGGCTAAAATTTCACACACGAATGCCAAGCTACTCGATACTCGTAAAACATTGCCAGGACTCCGTCTAGCGCAGAAATATGCGGTTAAATGTGGTGGCGGAGTGAATCATCGACTGGGTTTATATGATTGCGTCATGCTCAAGGAGAATCACATTATTGCATCGGGCTCTATTGGCAAGGCTGTTGCACGTGCACAAGAAAAATACCCAGCATTGCCATTGATTGTTGAAGTTGAAACACTGGATCAATTAAATGAGGTATTGATGCTCTCAGGCGTTACCAGGGCGCTTTGTGATAACTTCTCAGTTCAAATGTTAGCTGAGGCTGTTAGCTTGGCAAAAGGTAAGTTGCCTCTGGAAGCTTCTGGCAATATTGACGATACCAGCATTGTGGAAATCGCAGAAACCGGAGTAGATTTTATTTCAACTGGCAGTATTACCAAAAATATTCAAGCAGTTGATTTGTCACTGCGCTTTTCCTGAGGCAAAAAATACCGGACTGCCAAGACTGTCTTTGGTGTTGTAGCGCAGGGGTTGGTCATTTTCATCTAAAACACAACCACCTGCTGATTCTAGAATATAGCCACCTGCTGCTGTGTCCCATTCAGAGCATGGGCCAAATCTAGGGTAGTGGTCAAAATCACCCTCGGCAATCTTGCAAAATTTTAGTGCGCTGCCAAGGCGTTCAACTTGCGTTTCTCCTAAAGCTTTTAGATGTTGCTGGAGCTGTTTATTTTGTGCAGAATAATGACCGATCAACACCTTTAAGGGTCGGCGTTTAACCGCTGTTTGCAATCGCTGCGTTTGGTTGTTGTGCAGTTTAAATGCTTGTTGCTGGTCATTGGTGTAATAATGGGTTTTGCTCAGTGGCGCATAAATAAAGCCAAAAATTGGGCGATGATTTTTGATGTAGGCGATGCAAATACAAAACTCCCCTGTTTGCTCAATAAAATCTCGCGTGCCATCAAGTGGGTCGATTAGCCAATATTCACCCCAATCGCGACGAATGGAAAAATCGACAATGTCAGACTCTTCGGACAAAATGGGCGTGGTCGGTGTGAGTTGAGATAGTTGCTCAGTAATAAGCTGGTGTGCCTGTTGATCAACAATGGTTATTGGTGTTTGATCCGCTTTGGTCTCAACGGTTAAATTAGATTGGTAGTGCGACATAATCATCTCGCCTACGACTTGAGTGAGGTTGATTAAATGAGGGGTTAAGGCGTCAAATGTCATAGGTCAATCATACCGTTTGTACGAGGGTAGATGACTAGTATTGACGAGAGTAATATGGTGGGCCTACTTGGACTTGAACCAAGGACCAATCGATTATGAGTCGACTGCTCTAACCAACTGAGCTATAGGCCCGAAAAACGGGAGGTTTATGTATCTAGGAAACTTTGCAGTTTGTGTGCACGAGAAGGGTGTCTTAGTTTTCTAAGCGCCTTGGCCTCAATTTGACGAATGCGTTCACGTGTTACATCGAACTGTCTACCCACCTCTTCTAGAGTGTGGTCAGTATTCATATCGATACCAAAACGCATTTTCAACACTTTAGCCTCACGAGGAGAAAGGTTGGCTAATAAGTCGCCGGTAGTTTCTCTAAGGCTTTCCTTGGTAGTAATTTCTACCGGTGAAGACAGGTTAGTGTCTTCGATAAAATCACCAATATTTGAATCTTCATCATCACCGACTGGTGTTTCCATAGATAAAGGCTCTTTGGCAATTTTAAGAATTTTAATAATTTTATATTCTGGCAACTCCATTTCAGTGGCCAACTCTTCAGGCGTGGCTTCACGGCCAAATTTTTGTAATAGTTGACGACGCACACGATTAAGTTTGTTAATAGTTTCAATCATGTGAACAGGGATACGAATCGTACGCGCTTGATCGGCAATTGAGCGAGTGATCGCTTGACGAATCCACCAAGTGGCATAAGTTGAGAATTTGTAACCACGACGGTATTCAAATTTATCAACCGCTTTCATTAAGCCCACATTACCTTCCTGAATAAGGTCAAGGAACTGCAAGCCACGATTAGCGTATTTTTTAGCGATAGAAATAACCAAACGCAAGTTGGCTTCGATCATTTGAGATTTGGCTTTTTTCGCACGACGATCACCTTTTCTATAAAGCTTGTTTAATGCTTTTAACTCTGCAATAGTGAGTTGCATTTCTTCTTCATATTCGTGCAAATTTTTCTGTGCATAGAAGATTTCGTCTTTAGTAGCCTCTAATGCCTTAGCTACTTTGGCGTCTAATTTTGCCCCTTTTAGCCAGTCAAAGTTTGTTTCGTTGCCGTTAAAAAGTTCAAAAAATTGAGTTCTTTCCATGCCGGCATAAACACAAGCATTAAGAATGGTTTTTTCTTGTTTTTTGACATTAGCCACACGATCACAAATAACTTCCATCATGGTTGAAACCAATTTCGGCGCTAGACGTAAATCTGACAATCCTTTGGAAAGTTGTTCGCGAGCAGCAACCGTTTTTTTGTCACGGAAGCCGTGTTTTTCTTTTAGCTCATTGTAACCTTGAGAGCACGTTAAAACAGTTTCGAAACGTGTATATACCTTGTCCTCATCTGGGCCAGTGTACTCCATCTCTTCCATGTCTTCGTATTCTTCGTCATCATCGAACTCGCCCGCATCAAAGGCTGCTTTTTTTGCTTCAAAATCAGCCGCATCACCTTGGTAACCGATGATCACATCAGTCATTTTACATTTTCCTTCTTCTAGGCGTTTATGGGCCTTAAAGAATTTCTCGGTGATTGATGGGTATAGTGTGATGGCTTGCATAATTTCAAACACACCCGCTTCAATTTCTTTAGCAATGCGAATTTCATCTTCCTGCTCTAGTAAGTCAACCACGCCCATTTCGCGCATGTACATTCTAACAGGATCGGTGGTTCGGCCAAATTCAGAGTCAAGTGCTGCCAAGGCAGCAACAGCCGCTTCAGCAGAAGTTGACTGAGCCTTAGCACCGGATTCAACTACCAGGGTATCAGCATCTGGTACAGAGTCAGAAACAGTAATATCCAATTCTTCTAAAATAGTAACAATTGGCTCGATCTGCTCTTGGGTTAGCATATTTTCTGGCAGAATATCATTAATCTCAGAGTAGGTTAAGTAACCCTTCTCTTTACCAACCATGATTAATTTTTGCAGTGCCTGCTTGTGTGCTTTAGTAGTAGATTTCATAAATTAATGCGTTTTGACAAACCAAATGATGGATTATACACAAAGTTAGCTGTTAAAAATCATAGCCTTGTGCGACTTATAGAGGGGTTATTGGATATCAGCAAATATGTTGATAATAGATTGCTCTTCACTAATGCGTTTAATCACCTCGGCCATAATTGGCGCAATTGATAATTGTCTGATTTTGCCGCATTTAACCGCTTCAGCGGTTAATGGAATGGTGTTGGTAGTGACTAATTCATCAAGCGGTGAATTTTTAATATTACTCATAGCAGCACCTGATAAAACGGCGTGCGTTGCATAAGCCACTACTTTTTTAGCACCTTTTTCTTTAAGAATGCCAGCTGCTTGACACAGAGTGCCAGCGGTATCAACCATGTCGTCAATCAAAATACAGGTTTTACCTTCAACATCACCAATCACATTCATGACTTTAACCATGTTTGGTGCGGGACGACGCTTGTCAATAATGGCAAGGTCGGCATCGTTAAGTTTTTTAGCTGCTGCACGTGCACGAACCACACCGCCAACATCTGGAGATACAACCACAATGTCATTATAGTTTTTACTCATAATGTCATCCAACAATACCGGCTGCGCATAAATGTTATCAATTGGAATATCGAAAAAACCCTGGATTTGATCAGCGTGTAAATCAACCGTCAGAATTCTATCAATGCCAGAGGCTTCAACCATTTTAGCGGCTAGTTTTGCGGTAATTGGCACACGAGTTAAGCGTGAGCGACGATCTTGTCTTGAATAGCCAAAATAAGGAACAACGGCTGTAATTCTAGCTGCTGATGAGCGTTTTAAAGCATCAGCCACAATCAATAATTCCATTAGTGTTTCTGCCGGCGAAGGGCCGCAGGTTGGTTGAATGATAAACACATCGCAACCACGAACATTTTCTAAAATTTCAACTTGGGATTCGCCATCACTAAATTTGCCAACCAATGCCTTGCCCTGGGCAACATTGAGACTTGAAATAATTTCGCCAGAAAGCAACGGATTAGCGTTGCCGCTAAAGATTTTAATGGTGTCGAGGGACATAGAACTTATAGGTTGTTGAAAATTGATTAAATTATACTACGTTATGATCAAAAATATAGCACTTGCTGACAGATTGCCTATATCGATTTAATTTATTGGAAAGCACAAAAAAAAGCCACGCCTTGAGAACAAGACGTGGCTTTAGAAAATGGCTGGGCTGGCAGGATTTGAACCTGCGCATGACGGGATCAAAACCCGTTGCCTTACCGCTTGGCGACAGCCCATTTAAGGATCGGAGAAGTGTTTATTGCTTTCGCTGTAAAACTCATCCATTTTTCTGGTATTTTTTTAAACGCTACCAGCGCGTCTTTCTCATTGGCAAATTCTGCAAATACGCAGCTACCTGTGCCGCTCATTCTTGCTTGTCCAATCAAGTTAGAACATGAATCCAAGTGTTCTAAAGCAAGTCCGATTTCATCGGTTTGCGCGATTGCCGCCTGCAAACAATCATTATGAGTGTTTGTTAGCTCAGAGAAGTCGGATATTTTCCCTATCATTGGGCTCATTGTCAATGCTTTGTGCGAGAAAATTTCTTGAGTGGAAGTGTGTTGATTAACAAACACCACCAAAAATACATGATTTGGGGTTTTTATTGGGCTTAATATTTCACCCACACCTTCGGCCCAAGCGCTTTTTGCATTAATAAAAACAGGTACGTCAGCGCCTAGTGATAGACCTAGTTGCATGAGTTCTGATTGACTTAAGCCAGTTTCCCATAATTGATTTAGTGCAACCAACGTGGTGGCCGCATCAGAAGAGCCACCACCCAGCCCGCCACCTGCAGGAATACGCTTAAGAATAGAAATATTGGCCCCAAGCGTGGCTTGAGTGGTTTCTTGCAAGAGCTTAGCAGCGCGAATAATTAAGTCCTGCTCAGGGTTGACTTCTTCATTGCCTGATAAGCGTTTAATGGTGCCATCGTCAGTGATGTCAAAGGTTAGTTCGTCGTAGAAATCGAGCAGTTGAAAAATGGTTTGCAGATTATGATAACCATCTTCGCGTTTGGAATTAATATGCAAAAATAGATTTATTTTTGCTGGAGCCAGCCACGTTTTGACAGGGCTAGACATCTATAAACACATCTCGGTAGTATTTTAGCTCATTAATTGAATCACGAATGTCAGCCAAGGCTAAATGAGCGGGTTCACCATCACGAATTAACTTAGATTCCGGCTTCCAACGTACTAATAATTCTTTTAAGGTAGTGACATCAATATGACGATAGTGGAAAAATTTTTCTAATTCTGGCATGTAGTTGTACAAAAAGCGTCTGTCTTGGCAAATGGTATTGCCACACATTGGTGAGGCGCCAGCTTCAACATATTGCTGCAAAAACTCAATGGTTTGTTTTTCGGCGTTTTTAGTGGAAATAACACTGTCTTTGACACGTTGAGTTAAGCCAGAATTGCCATGGTGCTCGGTATTCCATTCATCCATACCGGCCATAATTTCACTACTTTGATGAATGACCAATGAAGGGCCTTCGGCCAAAATATTAAGATCTTTATCGGTGACAATAGTGGCTATTTCGATAATAACGTCCTGTTCAGGCAACAGGCCAGTCATTTCCAAATCAATCCAAATTAAGTTAGTTGTTTTATCCATGATTTACCTTAGCAGCCAGTTGATTCGCGCACAAAATCATCTAATTTTTGATGTGCCGAGCCTTTGTTTAAAATTTCAATTGCCTTATTAATACCGTCTTGTAGGGAATCAGCTAATCCGCTAACATAAATGGCAGCACCTGCATTCATGGCAATGATATTTTTTGCAGCGCCTGGCTTTCCGTCAAGTGCCTGCTGAATAAGCACCAAAGAACTCTCTGCATCTTCAGCTTTAATATCGTCAAGATTGCCTAGTGGCAAGCCAAAGTCGGTTGGATTGATTGTGTAAGTGGTGACAACACCGTTGTTTAGTTCAGCAACAAACGTATCATCAGCAATGGAAATTTCATCTAAGCCGTCGTTAGAGTGAACCACCATAACATGCGTTGAGCCAAGGCTTTTTAAGACATTAGCAATAGGTTCTACTAAAGCTTTGTCGTAGACACCCATAACTTGAGTTGGAGCTTTGGCAGGGTTGGTGAGTGGCCCAAGTACGTTAAAAATGGTTCTAACAGCAAGTTCTTTACGCGGACCAATAGCATGCTTCATGGCCGAATGATGAGCGGGTGCAAACATAAAGCCAACACCAATTTTATCCACACTTTTGCTAATTTGTTCAGCGCTCATGTCTAAATTGACGCCAGCAGCTTCTAATACGTCGGCACTACCTGATTTTGAGGAAATTGAACGATTACCATGCTTGGCTACTGAGCCGCCTGCTGCTGCCACCACAAAGGCGCAAGCGGTAGAAATGTTAAACAAACCTAAGCCGTCGCCGCCTGTACCGCACGTATCCACTAAGTGCATAGTTTTCTTTACGCTAACTCCTTTGGCTAATGAACGCATAACTTTTGCACTGGCAGTGATCTCTTCAACCGTTTCTCCTTTCATGGAAAGACCTACTAAAAAAGCACCAATTTGTGCATCAGTGGTTTTGCCGGTCATGATGTCGCTCATCACCGTGTGCATTTGAGTTTCTGTTAAGTCTTGCTTGGCAATAACTGCTTTTATGGCTTGCTGTATATTCATGGGCTGTGATTAACTCATTAGGGTTTCAATTTCATTAATAGTTTTAACCAGATTGCCAGTTAAAACCTGATGGCTTGTGTCTGTGACCAAGACATCATCCTCAATTCGAATACCAATATCGTGATAAATAGAATTGATTTTATCATCCTTGCGAATATAAATGCCGGGTTCAACAGTGATGATCATGCCTTTTTCAAAAGCACGATGCTGTTTGTTATGTTGATACTGGCCAACATCATGCACATCCATACCTAGCCAATGGCCTGTGCCATGCATATAAAACTTTGTAAGTGGCTCGCCTGGGGATAAAAGCCCCAGTGATTCTAAACCTTGCTGAATAATTTGAGTGGCAATTTTATGTGGCTGGTGTACGCTAACGCCTGGCTTGATGCATTCGATGGCTGCAAGTTGGGCGTCTAGCACGACTTGATAAATCGCTTTTTGTGCCTTGGTGAATTTGCCATTAACGGGAAAGGTTCGAGTAATATCACTGGCGTAACAATTCAGTTCACAACCCGCATCAATAAGCACCAAGTCGCCATCTCGCAGTGGTTGATTGTTATCGATATAGTGCAAAATACAAGCATTTTTACCACCGGCTACAATTGGGGTGTAGGCATGCTGGGCACGGTTTTTAACAAACCCTGCGTCAAAAACGCTTTGAAGTTCGTATTCAAACATGCCTGGAGAAACTGATTTCATGGCTTGTTCATGGGCACTGATGGAGATATCAGCTGCTCGCTGCATGGTGTCAATTTCAGACTGGTCCTTAATCAAGCGCATTTCATGCAAGGGTGCTTGCAGGCTGTTAACGTTGTAATCTGATAAAAGCGTTGAAATTTTTGCATCCAACTCACAAGGCTTGGCATCAAAATAAATAACACTATCATTAGCAATAAGGTGTGTAAGTTGTGTCTCTAATTGGTTAATGTCAAATGCCTGATCAAGTTTAAGCGTATCAGGCGCATCAGCAACACCCAAGCGCGCACCATCCCAAATTTCACGAGCCGGATCTTTGTCGCGTAAGAACATTGAGCATTGATGGTTACTGATAACAACAACCGCTTCAGGCTCTTGAAAATTAGTTAAATAGAAAAAATCGCTATGAGGGCGAAACGGGAAACTGACATCGCCATTTCTGAATTGTTCTGGGTTGGTTGAGATAATGATTAATGCATTATCATCCAGTTGGCTTAGCAGCTTGTTAATTCTATTTTGATGTATCATTATTTTTCAAATCAATTTAGTAGCGCAAAGATACCATGAAACACGTTCGCTTGTACCAAAATGCCCCGTTGAAAATTAATGATACTTTGCAATTAGACGACTATGGCTCGCATCATTTAATCAAGGTATTACGCTTTCCGGAAGGGCAAGATATTACGTTATTTAACGGCGATGGTAACAATTACACCGCCACGGTTTTGAGTACTAAAAAGCGCTGTGAGGTACAAATACACAGCGCAAGTGATAATCATAGTGAATCGCGTTTAACATTGACTTTAGCGCAAGGAATTGCCAAAGGCGACAAAATGGATTTTTTAATGCAAAAAGCGGTTGAGCTGGGTGTAAATCAGATTGTGCCAATTTTTACCCAGCACTGTGTGGTTAGACTTAAAGGTGACAAGCTAAAAAAACGAATGCAACATTGGCAAAAGATCATTATTGGTGCATGTGAGCAGTCAGGCAGATCAGTGGTGCCTGAGCTGTTAGAGCCGCTCGATTTCAGCCGGTTTGTTGAGCAAGATTTTGGCAATAAATTTATCCTGCATCATCGTGCTGAACACTCTTTACTAGACGTTGAGCCACTAACGCAGGCAACTATTATCATTGGCCCTGAAGGCGGGTTGAGTGATGATGAAATCCAGTTAGCCATTAAGCATAATGCTCAGCCGTTATTGCTAGGGTCACGCGTACTCAGAACAGAAACAGCATCATTGGCAGCACTTGCCAATATGCAGCTATTATGGGGTAGTTAAAATGATACTCCTAATTAAATAATACAATAATATTGCAATTATAATTTTTATTGGTATATTATTGCATTTTTAACCATACTAAAAATCAACAACATGAAAAAAATCATCGTAACTTTTTTACTCTCAATCGCAAGTGTATCAATTAATGCGGAAGAACAAAGACACGCTTCAGCGCATGTGCATGGATTAAATAATGTAGAAGTGTTGCTTAGTAATAATCAACTAAACGTAACGTACAAGATGCCAATAGTGCAACTTAATGCCACTCATGATGATCATGAAGAGCATCATGAAGATGGGTTGTTTGCATTTATAACTGATTTGTTCAGCCATGACGACCACGATGAGCATAATGAAGAACACCATAATGACCACGACGAGCATCATAATGACCATGAAGAGCATGAGGGTCACGACGAAAAGCATCACGACGAACACGAGAATCATGATGACAAGCGCCACAATCAAGAAAAATTAGCAGAGTTTAAAGACAACACGGAGTTGTTTGTATTGTCATCAAACGCAAATTGCCATATTGCAGATTTTGATGCAGAGTTGCACAGTGTATCAACCGAGTCTAACCATAAGGATGTTGAGCTAACTTACAAGTTTGATTGTAGTAATTCTGACAAGCTTAATAGTATTGAATTTACAGCCTTTAAACATTTTGAATTGGATGCAATTTTTGTAGAGGCAATTATTAACCATCATGCTATTTCTAAAAAAATAACATCGACAGACAGTAAAATGGCCTGGTGATACTAACAACAAAAGATCTTAGATATACCTATCAAAATGGGGAGACAATTAATTTCCCTGATGTTGCGCTTGACGTCGGAAAAAAAGTATTAATCGTTGGTTATTCTGGATCTGGAAAAACAACCCTGTTAAATCTAATTGCTGGGGCTTTAAAGGTTCAGCAAGGTGAAATTACGCTAGCAGAAAAAAATTACTCTTCTCTTTCTTCCGGCCAGCTAGACAAAATTAGAGCTGATAATATTGGCTATATTTTTCAAACTTTAAACCTAATTCCATTTTTATCTGTAATGGAAAATATTGAGCTTGGCGTCAGGTTTTCTAAAAATAGACGCTCAAATGTTAGCGATTTAACTCAGGAAATTGTGAGATTGCTAACATCACTCGGGCTCGGTAAAAAAGTTTTAGACACCTCTGTTAATCGGCTTAGCATAGGTCAACAACAAAGGGTTGCGGTTGCAAGGGCGTTGCTTGGTCAGCCAGCGTTAGTTCTTGCCGATGAGCCGACGTCTGCATTGGATAAAGAATCAGCCAAAAATTTTTTGAACGAGTTGTCAACTACGTTTGACACATCAAAACAGGCGCTGTTAATGGTAAGCCATGATTTGTCTCTGGCGCCATATTTTGACCAAGTTATAGACATAACAAATAAAAATGTTTAAATTATTGATTAAATCAGTCCGCTCAAGATTGTTGCCAGTTTCACTTGTTATTATTACACTGATGGCATCAATGGTGTTGTTGTTAAGTATTGAACGTATACAAAAGGCGACTGAAATAGGGTTTAATCAAAGCATTTCAGGTGTTGATGCAATTATTGGCCCTAGATCAAGCTCTTTGGAGTTGGTGCTTTACACAGTTTTTCATTTGGGACGACCAACCAACAACATCACCATGAAAACTATTGACGATATCAGACAAAGAAAAGATATTGAATATTTGGTGCCGATTGCTTTGGGTGATAGTCATCGAGGCTTTAGAGTTATTGCTACTGAGAAAGATTATTTTAAATATATTAAATATTCATCAGACAAATCTCTTTCTTTTTCTGATGGACAGGCATTTAATGAAATATCTGGCGCGGTAATCGGTGCCGATGTTGCAAAAAAACTTGATTATCAAGTCGGTACCAAAATTCATATCAGCCATGGATCAAGCCAAGCAGTCGCAAAAAAACATGATGATTTTTCATTTGAGGTTACAGGGGTATTGGAGAAAACCGGAACACCAATTGATCAGGCAGTTTTTGTCGATTTGAAAGGCTATGAACTTATTCACCTTGGCTGGCAAAGTGGCACAAAAGTTTTTAATTTAAAACAGTTAGATTTATCTACATTAAGTCAGGAAGAATTAACCCCTAAAACAGTTACAGCTGCATTTGTAGGGTTGAAATCAAAACTAACTTTGTTTCGCTTTGCTGCCAGTGTTAAAAAATATCCAAATGAAGCAATTTCTGCTGTCATACCAGGCATAGCGTTGTCAGAACTATGGTCAATGGTGGGAATAGTCGACCAAGGGTTTGAATTGCTCAGCTGGATTATCATTGTTATTAGTTTGATTGCAATGGTTAGTTTAATTATTTCTAGTATTGACAATAGGAAGCGCGAAATGACTATTTATAGAGCAAATGGCGCTACGCCAATGTATTTATCTACCTTGGTTGTGCTTGAGGCTGTTTTTATTGGTTTAACCGCTATTATTGGCGCAATTGTTTTTGTCACGTTAGTAACCTATCTTGCAACGCAGCAGTTAAACTTAATTCTGGGTATCACTCCAGAATTTGACTGGGTTAGCTGGAATGAAGCCAAGGTCTTTGCGATTATTTTGCTTGCTGGTATTTTGAGTAGTTTGGTACCGGCGATAATCGTTTTCAAGAAAAACCTGCACCACACATTGAGTTAATATGTTGAAAAAAGTTCTTATTGTTTTATTTTCTGTACTTAGTTTTAGTGTGATAGCTGAAGGCGTCACAGAGCAACAGCTAGATAAATTTGTTAATAATTGGAACACATTGATGCCAGCGGACGCTTATGACTTCGTACCTGAAAAAGTCGATTATAAGTTATTGTCAAATCCTGATTTTCAACGCAAGCTTGACGAAGCAGGTGCTAAATTGAATAACAAATTAGAAGGCAAGATAATAGAGCTTGCGGGATTTATGGTGCCAATTGATGCAAAGGGTTCTGATGTTCGGAAATTTTTATTGGTGCCTGAAGCAGGACAGTGTATTCATGTTCCGCCGCCACCATTGAATCAAACGCTATTGGTTGATACTTCAGAGTTCCCGACAGAGCGACGAGATCTTTATGAGCCTATTATTGTTTCAGGAGAAATTACTGTTGGTTCTCAAAGCTTTGATGTTGCGGATAGTGGCTACTCATTAACCAATGTTACAATCAAACTGTTGAAATTTCCTGATGCGGAGTTAGCTGATGATTGATACAGCTGGAGTGTTGTTAAAATGCGCTCAATTTGGTAAGAGCGCAACACGGCAAAGAATGGTTATTGTTAAAGAGCTATCAAGTTCAAAAAATAGTATTTCTGCCTATGATTTATTGGCGCAACTGCAAAAACAGGGTTATGCTTTCAATATTAGCACGATCTACAGAGTGCTAGATTTTTGGATTGAACTCGGTTTGATTCATAAGATAGAATCAAACAATACTTATTTGGCTT
>NZ_JAQRMS010000119.1 GCF_028599055.1 Candidatus Thioglobus sp. | reverse complement strand
CTAATTTAAACATGGGTGATGAAATCACGATCCACCCTTACGAAGGAAAGATCACTAATGCGGACGGTGATATTGTATCTACCTTTGAATTATCGCCCACTACTATGCCTGATGAAGTGCGTGCTGGCGGTAGAATCCCACTTATTATTGGTCGCGGCCTAACGGATAAAACCCGTCAAGATCTTGACTTACCGGTTAGCGACCTTTTCTTGCGCCCAGAAGACGCTAGCAATAGCGATGCAGGCTATACACTGGCGCAGAAAATCGTCGGCAAGGCATGTGGTGTTGACGGCATTCGCCCAGGAACTTATTGCGAACCACGTATGGCCACAGTTGGCTCTCAAGATACTACCGGTGCCATGACCCGTGATGAATTAAAAGAGTTGGCTTGTTTGGGATTTTCTGCTGATTTGGTCATGCAAAGTTTTTGTCATACAGCCGCCTATCCCAAACCTGTTGATTTAGAACTACAACACTCTTTGCCTGACTTCATGCAATCTCGTGGCGGTGTAGCGCTTAAACCAGGTGATGGCGTTATTCATTCTTGGTTAAACCGTATGTTACTGCCTGACACAGTGGGCACTGGTGGCGATTCGCATACTCGCTTCCCAATGGGCATTAGTTTTCCAGCAGGTTCTGGCTTAGTGGCTTTTGGCGCATCCATTGGCGTATTACCACTTGATATGCCAGAATCTGTTTTAGTGCGTTTTTCTGGCACTATGCAAGAAGGCATTACGCTGCGTGATTTGGTTAATGCTATTCCTTATGTTGCTATTCAACAAGGCTTGTTAACCGTTGAAAAGGCCAACAAGAAAAATATTTTCTCAGGTCGAATTTTAGAAATTGAAGGCTTGGATGATCTTAAAGTTGAACAAGCATTTGAATTAACCGATGCTTCTGCCGAACGTTCAGCTAATGGTTGTACGATTAAACTCAACAAAGCGCCAGTAGCTGAATATTTACAATCCAATATTGCCTTATTGTCATCCATGATTGACATGGGTTACGAAGATAAAAAAACCCTTGCACGACGCATCAAGGCTATGCAGAAATGGCTAGACGCACCTGAATTATTAGAGGCTGATAACAATGCCGAATATGCCGCTGTACTTGACATCAATCTTGATGATATTAAGGAGCCAATCTTAGCTTGTCCGAATGACCCAGATGATGTTAAAACCCTGTCAGACGTCGCTAATACTAATATTGACGAGGTGTTTATCGGCTCATGCATGACCAATATTGGTCATTTTAGAGCAGCGGCACAACTACTTAAAGATGAATCTAACTTGCCAACTGAACTTTGGGTTGCGCCGCCAACACGCATGGATGAGGCACAACTCAAAAAAGAAGGTGTTTATGAAATATTCGACACAATCACTCAGCATACAGAAATTCCTGGATGTTCGCTCTGTATGGGCAACCAGGCACGCGTTAACGATAATGCAACCGTGGTTTCCACTTCAACCAGAAACTTTCCAAATCGCTTAGGTGATAATGCTGATGTGTACTTATCTTCTGCTGAAGTTGCTGCCATTGCCGCTAAATTAGGCCACATCCCGACAACCGATGAATATTTATCGGCCATGCGTGAAATGCAGCCTGCATCGACAAATATCTATCAGTATTTAAACTTTGATCAAATCGCCGAATATCAAGCAGCGGTTGGCCATATTGAACTAGATACAATTTTGAAAAACTAAGACTGATTGAGCCTGCAATAAAAAAGCCGCTGTAAAAGCGGCTTTTTTATTGTTTTGTTAAAAGTGCTAATTATTTAATCTTAGCTTCTTTATACATAACGTGTTGTCTAACAACTGGATCATACTTTTTAACTTCAACTTTTTCAGGGTGAAGACGCTTATTTTTAGTCGCTGTGTAAAAGTGACCTGTTTTTGCTGATGATACTAATTTGATTTTTTCTCTCATAATCTACTCCTAAACCTTTTCGCCACGAGCGCGGATTTCTTTAAGCACTTCATCAATGCCTTTTTTGTCAACAATACGTAAACCTTTAGCCGTTAGCTTAAGCTTTACAAAACGGTTCTCACTTTCCACCCAAAAACGGTGCGTGTGAAGGTTTGGATAAAAACGACGACGCGTTCTATTGTTTGCGTGTGATACATTGTTACCACTAATTGGTCGCTTACCAGTTACTTGACATACCTTTGCCATGACTCTACCTTTCGAAAATCTAAAAGAAGGGAATTATACTTAAAATTATTTAACTTTCTTGGTTAAATTTTATAAAAATCCTATTTACTATTGCATTAACTAGCTGTATCATACCCCACTTCGGAGGGATGGCAGAGCGGCTGAATGCACTGGTCTTGAAAACCAGCAAGGACTAATATCCTTCCAGGGTTCAAATCCCTGTCCCTCCACCATATTAAAAATAAACATGATAACTACTAGATATACCATCTCAGGCGTTACTCAAGACGGACAAAAATTCCGACCTAGCGATTGGACTGAACGATTAGTCTGCATCCAAAAAGAACAACTCATTAAAAACAATGGACATCTTAAAGTCAAAAAAAATTGACGGCATTAAGTCTATTGTATTTGATAGTCAGTTAGAAAACACCTGCCCATTTACCTTTGAGCGTCTACTTTCATTTGCCAAAATCAACCACTTGAGTGTTACTCAAGAGGAGATCGATTTGCCAGGCTAATTGACAAGCTGCTTACAATAAGCTGTTAGACGCCGTATTGATCTCGATAAGCCTCGATGCGTTCAATCAATGCTTGATCGTCGCCTTGCTTTAAGTAATCGATTAGATGACCTAGGTTAATAATACTAAGCACGCTAATGCCAAAATTTTCTTCGACTTCCTGAATGGCTGATTTGTCGCCTTTACCTTTTTCTTGACGATCAACGGCAACAATTACGCCCTTGGCTTTAGCGCCATTCGCATCGATAATATCCATGGCCTCACGAATTGCTGTACCAGCGGTAATCACATCATCAATAATTAAAATATCACCTTCCAGTGCATGGCCAACAATATCACCACCTTCGCCATGTGTTTTAGCCTCTTTGCGATTAAAACTATAAGGCACATTGATGTTAAATGAATCATTAAGCGCCATGGCACAAGCGGTTGCTAGTGGAATACCTTTGTATGCTGGGCCAAACAGCACGTCAAAATCAAGGCCGCTTTCAGTAATAGCTTGTGCGTAAAATTTGCCTAATTTTGAGAGGTGCTCACCGGTATTAAACGAACCGGCATTAAAGAAATAAGGGCTAACACGACCAGATTTAAGCGTAAATTCGCCAAATTTTAACGCGCCAATTTCCAACATAAAATCTACAAAGTCTTTTTGATACTGCTGCATACAATCCTCTTATTTCATTAAAATATTTCCAATGAAGAGAATTATAACGGCTAATGTCAACGGCATTCGAGCAGCTGAGCGAAAAGGTTTTTTTGACTGGATAAAAACCCAAGATGCAGATGTGGTCTGCCTGCAAGAAATCAAGGCGCAAGAAGATCAGCTTGATGAGCGCTTTTATCCAAAAAACTATCATTGTTACTATCAGCCAGCTGAGAAAAAAGGCTATTCTGGCACCGCAATTTTTAGCAAAATAAAGCCCAACAAAATCAGCATTAGCCCGTGGGACGATATTAATTTTGAAGGGCGCTTTATTCAAGCCGATTTTG
>NZ_JAQRMS010000118.1 GCF_028599055.1 Candidatus Thioglobus sp. | reverse complement strand
TTTTGGCATAATCTTTAATTTCAGCTGTATTTTGATAGGGTAAATTGTAATAGCCAATGTCTTTACGCTCCGCCTCAAGCCGCTCAAAAATCTCTGCATTGGATTTTATTTGATAGAAATTCTTACAATATTCCATATATTCACAATAAACAATAGTTTGTTAGATTTTAACGTTTAACATGACACTTTATACAAGATTATCTAAATAAGTTCAGTTTAAAAACATTATTATTCTTATATTTATTTATAATTAAATTCCGATAGAAAATTTTTATTTAACAAACCAAAAAAGACAAATGAAAGGAATTATTCTAGCAGGTGGCTCAGGTACACGCTTATACCCTCTTACCAAAGGCGTATCAAAACAGCTTATGCCGATTTATGATAAACCGATGATTTACTATCCTTTATCGGTATTAATGCTTGCTGGCATTCAAGAGGTGCTTATTATCTCCACCCCTGAAGATCTACCTAGATTTGAACAGCTCCTTGGTGATGGCAAAGATATTGGCATGAGGTTTGAATATATTGTTCAGCCTTCTCCGGATGGCCTAGCTCAAGCATTTATCCTAGGCAAAGATTTTATTGGCGATGATGATGCCTGTCTAATCCTAGGAGATAATATCTATTATGGTCACGGGTTGCCTGAAATGTTACATATTGCGGTTAATAATGCCTCACACAATATGGCTACTGTGTTTGGTTACCACGTGCATGATCCAGAGCGTTACGGTGTGGTTGACTTTGATGCTACTGGCAGGGCGCTTAGCATTGAAGAAAAACCTGCTAATCCAAAAAGCAATTATGCAGTAACAGGATTGTACTTTTACCCTAATGATGTGGTTAAAAAGGCTGCTGAGGTTGTGCCATCTGATAGAGGTGAACTAGAAATCACTACAGTGAATCAAATGTATCTTGATGAAGAGCACTTAACTGTTGAGTTAATGGGAAGGGGTTATGCTTGGTTAGATACAGGTACACACGAAAGCTTGTTAGAAGCTTCAACTTTTATTGAAACCATTGAAAGAAGACAAGGGCTAAAAGTAGCTTGCATTGAAGAGATTGCCTTTGAGATGAAATATATTAATAAAAAGCAACTCATTAATCTTGCACAACCATTAAAGAAAAATCAGTATGGCCAATACTTATTAAAGCGCGCTACTGAGATACAATGAAATTTACACCTCAATCAATTCCAGAAGTTATACTTATTGAACCAAAAGTTCATGGAGATGATCGTGGATATTTTTCTGAAACATTTAGACAGGATTTATTTGAAGAAGCAATAGGTTATAAAGTAAACTTTATTCAAGATAACGAGTCTAAGTCCAAGAAAGGCGTGCTTAGAGGCTTGCATTACCAACTACCACCTCATGCTCAAGCTAAACTAGTCAGAGTGATTGAAGGCAGCGTGTTAGATGTGGCTGTTGATATCAGAAAGTCAAGTCCAACTTATGGCCAGCATGTGGCGGCTGAACTAACAAGCACGAACAAGCACCAGTTGTTTGTACCACATGGCTTTGCACATGGCTTTGTTGTTTTGAGTGATAGTGCTACCTTTGCTTATAAAGTAGATAATTACTACGCACCGAAATATGATCGAGGTATTGCGTTTAATGATCCTAAATTAGATATTGATTGGAGACTGACAACAAAAGAATTTCAGCTTTCAGATAAGGACGCAAAGCTCTCTAATTTATGTGATCAAAATCAATTGTTTACATAGACAATCATTAAAAAAGAAAATTATTATGATAAATTTATTTCAACCAAACCTTGGCAATGATGAGATTGCATTAATTAAAGATGTGTTTGCCAGCAATTGGCTGGGAAAGGGGAATAGTGTTAAAGATTTTGAAAATAAATTTGCCGAAAGCTTATCAAGCAATACCAAAAAATTCTTATCAACCACTAGTTGCACTGAGGCTATATTTTTATCTGCTAAGTTATTTAATTTTTCCAAAGGTGATGAAATTATTGTGCCGACAATTTCATTCCCATCTGTTGGTAGTGCTATTATTGAATCCGGGGCAAAAATAGTCTTTTGTGATGTTGATAAGCACTCTCTCAATGTGAGAGCAAAAGATATTCAAAAATCCATATCTAGCAAAACCAAGGCCGTCTACATTACTCACTATGGTGGAATTCCTTGCGAAATGGATGAGATTTCTGAGCTTTGCAATCAGAATAACATTCTGATGATTGAAGATTCTGCTTGTGCAGTACGTAGCTTTTACAAAGGTCAAGCTTGTGGCACAATTGGCGACATGGGTATGTGGTCGTTCGATGCAATGAAAACACTGTCTACTGCTGATGGTGGGATGATGTATATAAAAGATACTGATAAGCGCATAGAGGCAGAAGAAAGCTTGTATCTTGGTTTGCCAGTAAAAAGCAAGAGTGGCCTCGATTCATCATCAGAAAATGCCGCCAACTGGTGGGAGTTCGAGATGAATAGAACAGGTAGGCGCGCCATTATGAATAATGTCACGGCTGCTATGGGCTTATCTCAACTAAATAAGTTGAGTGCTTTTATTGATAAACGGAAAAATATTTTTGAACAATATACTAAAGAGTTGAAAAATATTGGTGATATAAGACTGCCACCAACACCTGAATTTGAACATACCTCTTCTTATTATTTCTTTTGGATTCAAACTGAACACCGTGATCAACTGGCAAAATTTTTATTAGATAAAGGCGTCTATACAACTTTTAGATATTGGCCGCTCGATAAAATTAAACTGTTCTCCGAATATGCAATTGAAGACTATCCAAATTCTGATTATGCAGCCTCTCACACGCTCAATATTCCCCTGCATCAATCCTTGTCTGATGAAGATGTTGATCTAGTCACAAATGGCATTAAGGAATTTTATGTCCAATTATAAAAAACTATTAATTACTGGTGGCGCCGGCTTTATTGGCTCCGCTGTTATTCGCCATATAATTAACAACACAGACCATTATGTTGTTAATGTTGATAAGCTCACCTATGCCGGAAATCTAGAATCATTAACCTCTGTAAAAGATAATGAAAGATATGTATTCGAGCAAGTTGACATTTGCGATGCTGGTGAGATTAGGCGTGTGTTTAACGCATACCAGCCCGATATTGTAATGCATCTTGCAGCTGAATCTCATGTTGACCGGTCAATAGACGGGCCAGGTGAGTTTATTCAAACTAATATTGTTGGCACCTATGTTCTACTAGAAGAAGCTAGGGGTTATTGGTCAGGATTAGACGATGAAAAAAAAGATAGCTTTAGATTCCATCACGTATCCACTGATGAGGTCTATGGTGATTTAGAAGGTACAGATGATTTATTTACTGAAGATACACATTATGCGCCTAGCTCGCCTTATTCGGCTGCCAAGGCGAGCTCTGATCATTTAGTACGCGCTTGGCAGCGCACCTTTAAGTTTCCAACCTTAATTACCAATTGCTCTAATAATTATGGGCCGTACCAGTTTCCAGAAAAACTCATCCCGCTTATAATTCTTAATGCACTAAAGGGTAAAAGCTTGCCAATATATGGTGATGGCAAACAAATTAGAGATTGGCTATATGTTGATGACCATGCAAGAGCACTCTTGCATGTTGCTCTTACTGGTGAAATTGGAGAGACTTATAATATTGGTGGTCATAATGAAATGCAAAATATTGA
>NZ_JAQRMS010000117.1 GCF_028599055.1 Candidatus Thioglobus sp. | reverse complement strand
TAACAGCTCGTGGGTTTGATTGTAGCCACGTTCACGCAAACGTTGTTTGCTTAGTGGCAAAGGGATAATGGCGTCATATTCGCCATGGCTGGCAATAATATCCATGTATTTATCATAAAGCCGATGCGCAAAGAAATCGCCAATGCATAGTTGGTGATCAAACTTAAAAAGTTTAATTAGTTGAGCGCAACTGCCAGAATAATCATACAAAGTGTACGCATTGGAAAATAGAGGTGCATGACTCAAACAAGCGCCACAAAAATTCAAATCAGAGTTTAAAGGTGTCGCGCATGAGCGACAACGATGGTCACTAACTACAAAGCTTTGCTCACAGGTATGACAGACGCAAAATTGCGCTTGCTCAGTGCAAAGCGCACAAGCTTGTTTTGGTATTAACCCCGTGTAAACACCCATGTTTTAGCGTCTGATAATTCTTCTTTGAATTGATAATCTTCCCAATTAAATGCTTTTAAATCTTGCGGATTTTGAATGCGATTTTTAATCATGTATTGCACCATTAATCCACGGGCTCGCTTGGCATATATGCCAATAATTTTATATTTATCACCTTTAAATTCCTTAAAAGCAATATTGATAATTTTAGCGTTTAAGGAATTTTGATCAATACCTTTAAAATACTCATTAGACGCTAGATTGATAATAACTTCTGACTCATCTTCATTAAGTACTTTCGAGATTTTATCACCCCAGAATTCATACAGATTCTTGCCTTTAGGATTCTCCAGTTTGGTACCCATTTCCAATCGATAAGGCATGATTAAATCTAGTGGTCGAATCACGCCATACAAGCCTGACAACATGCGTAAATTATCTTGCGCAAAGGCTAGATCTTTTTTGCTTAAATTGGGCGCATCAATACCGTTATAAACATCACCCTTAAAGGCTAATAACGCTTGTTTGGCATTGTCGAAATTAAACGGAATAGAAAAATTTTGAAATCGATCATAATTTAATTTCGCTAGTTTTTCACTAATTGACATCAGCTTAGACAGCTCTTCCTGGTTCTTATTTTTTAAGATATCAACCAAAGAGACAGATTCATCTAATTGACGAGCTGTGGAATGATCACGTATATCAGGCGTAGAAAAATCCTGGGTTTTGGAAGGAGAAATAACCGCTAACATGGTGGCCTAAATTACTTAAAAAATATGTCAATATTCTACCTTATTAACACGATGAAAGTCACTCGGACACTGGGGGATTTCAACTTATTAAGCTGAACGTTTTAGGATATAATTGATGGAATTTTTCGATTTATATTTTGTAGATTTTTAACTATGCAAAACAAACTATTACACCTACCAAAAGCACACGGTCTTTACTCACCTACTAACGAGAAAGAAAATTGTGGCGTTGGTTTTATTGCCCATGTAAAGGGTCAGCCGTCTCATCAAATTACACTTGACGCTTTAGAAATGTTAAGCCGCATGGATCACCGTGGTGGTTGTGGTTGTGAAGCCAATACAGGCGATGGTGCTGGTATTTTGACCAATATCCCGCATGACTTCTTTGCAGCTGAGATTAAGTCTCAATTTAATGTAGCAGTAGCTCAAGGCGAATATGCCGTTGGTAACGTATTCTTCCCACAAGATGACACACAGCGCGTTCATTGTATGGCTCTGATGGAGCAAGCTGTTGCTGAAGAAGGTCAAACTTTTATTGGCTGGCGAGATGTGCCAGTTGATACGCAAAAAGCCGACGTAGGTGACATTGCAAGAGAGTCTCAGCCTGTGATTAAACAACTGATTGTTGAAAAAGCTATCAATATTGACACGCAAGCATTCGAGCGTGCCTTATTTGTGATTAGAAAACAAACGGCTCACACCATTCGCACGGATGAATCTTTATCTGAAGCCATGTTGTTTTATGTATGTAGTTTATCAACCACCATTATCATCTACAAAGGTATGTTGATGGGCTCTCAAGTGCTTGATTTTTATTCAGATTTATCCAATCCTGACTACACCACTTACCTGGCTATGGTGCATTCTAGATTCTCAACTAACACTTTCCCATCATGGGACAGAGCGCAGCCATGTCGTTACATGTCGCACAATGGTGAAATTAATACACGCCAGGGTAACTTTAACTGGATGCGTGCACGTGAAGGTGCACTAGAAAGCGAGCTATTTGCCAACAATCTAGAAAAAACACTGCCTGTAATTGAAACTGAAGTGTCTGATTCGGGTAGTTTTGATAACGTATTAGAATTTTTGATGATGAACGGTCGTTCATTACAAGAAGCAGTATTAATGATGGTGCCTGAAGCTTGGCAAAACGACACCAACATGAGTGATGAGAAAAAAGCCTTTTATGAATATTTCTCAAACATGATGGAGCCATGGGATGGCCCAGCTTCCATTGCCTTTACTGATGGACATCAAATTGGTGCCGTATTAGATCGTAACGGCCTGCGCCCTTCTCGCTACTACTTGACGCATGATGATCGTGTGATTATGGCCTCTGAAGTTGGCGTGGTTGATGTGGCAACAGACAATGTCAAAACCAAAGGCAGATTGCGTCCAGGAAAAATGTTCTTGGTTGACTTTGATAAAGGTGAATTAATAGATGACGAGGCCATTAAAGCCGATTTTGCAGCAAAGAACCCGTACCAAGAGTGGCTAAACGATCAACAAATTCACTTGTCAGAGATTGGCTGTGAATCAGAAGCGCATGGCTTTCACCCAGAGTCACTAATTCACCGTTTAAAAGCCTTTGGCTACAGTACGGAAACATTGCAATTTATGCTACTGCCACTGGTTAATGAACTGCGTGATCCAGTAGGTTCAATGGGTAACGATTCAGCGTTAGCTTGTTTGTCGGACCAATCTCGAATTATTTATGATTACTTTAAGCAATTATTCGCTCAAGTAACTAACCCAGCTATTGACTCCATTCGTGAAGAAGTGGTTATGTCTTTGCGTTGCTCAATTGGCCCTGAAGGCAATCTATTGGCCAACAACCCTGAAAATGCCCATCGTTTAGTCATTGATCATCCAATTTTAACCAATGAAGAAACAGCTGCACTAAGACACTGTAATCATCGCGGTTGGACCAGCAAAACCATTGACATCACTTACGATATTAACGATGGTAAGAAAGTCTCAGAATTGCTCGATGACATTTGCACGCAAGGCTCACAAGCTATTAAAGATGGCCATAGCTTAATTATCTTATCAGATCGAAATATTGGCACCAATCGTGTTGCTGTTTCAAGCCTACTCGCCTCTTCGGCGCTACATCGCTACTTAGTGGCCAGCTCCGAAAGAACACAAGTTGGTATTGTGGTTGAAACAGGTGAGGCACGTGAAGTGCATCATTTCTGCCTAATGACTGGTTTTGGCGCAGATGCCATCAACCCATACCTAGCCTTTGAAGCGCTATGGCAAGCGCGTCGTGATGAAATGATCGATATTGAAAGTGATGAAGCCATTATTGCCGCTTACCGCAAAGGTGTTGCTAAAGGCATGCTTAAAGTCATGGCCAAAATGGGCATTTCCACATTAGAATCATACAAAGGTGCACAAATCTTTGAAGCGGTTGGCCTTGCGCCAGAAGTAATGGAGAAATGTTTCTTCGAAACAGCTTCACGCATTAATGGTGTTAATTTTGACATTCTTCAGGCAGAAGGTGAAAAGCGCCATCAACA
>NZ_JAQRMS010000116.1 GCF_028599055.1 Candidatus Thioglobus sp. | reverse complement strand
CTGGCGGAATTAGAACTAGAAAGTTTACAATCCAGAAGAACTAGCCAGCGATTAATATTTCTGTACAAGGTGGTTGAGGGGTTGGTCCCAGCTATCAAGCCAGAAGATTATCTGACCAAAATCAGACAGAGGAGAACCATCAAAGCTAAACGATTTGACGATTACGTCAACATAAACATTGTAGAAAACTCTGTCAAGAACAATACAAAGTCTTGCGACAAAATTAATTGTAACACGGAGCAATATAGAAACTCATTCTTCAATAAAACTACATGTATATTAGATTGGAACCACCTAGAGGAAAATATAGTTTTCGCTACCTCCGTTGAGAGCTTCAAATCTGCTCTCCGACACCATCAATAGGTGCTCTATCTCCCGTTGAATTAAAGCCAGTAATGGTATCTTAAACGTAACCATACAGATACAGATACAGATAGTTTTCATTTATCATGCCATGTCATGCTTTTTGCAAAACTAATGTATATACACGCATAGCCGAGATGATTATTTTTATTGATAATACGTTGTAAATTACAAAATATAAATGTTAAAGCAGGTCGGCCCATATTGCCTGGCATCGGAACAAATAGCATAGGCTCAAAGTTCCGAACCGGAACAAATTGCCTAGGCAATTTTGGCCGTCCGGAACATCTGGCGGGCGGACCATACAGCCCGATACACCAGAACTTCATGTGAGGCTTCGTCCCCTGGACCAACGGAGTGCTGGGTGGTCATCATACCTCTTGCCCCACTAGAAATGAGACCCTAGTTACGATATATTGCTTTAGAAGCCTCGTAGCAGAAAAAGATCGTTAACATGGTACGGATCCTATTGGCATGAGTTAGTAGAATATGGAAGATTTCGCGAATTTTTGTGTAATAATCCAGGTCCACAAAAATTAAAGCAGCGGATAGGGTTGATGGTTTGTCTTTATCTTGACAGCACGTACTTCAGCGGTGGATTTCCTTTCGAAAAGTTGCATTTTGAGGTAGGTCGGCACTGTACCCACTCTCCAATTTCTGCTGATGTCATTATTGCAATAGTCACAAGCACAAGTTTCTAGATGCCAGGAACAGGCATATTCTATCATCTGGAAAGCGTTGTTCTAGCTAATTGCACAAGACGATGGTCAGTGAATGGGAAGAAAGAATTTATTTGAATGTACCGCATAACCGTGTCATCGATTTGGCCAGCAGTGGACCGATCTCGGTTTCTCGATCACTACTACATCGCCATGTACTAGTACATTTTTGTAATAGTATTGTTTGAAATTGTACTTGTGCTTAATTATTATTGTTTTGAGGGACCCTCTTAAGCTTCCTGTTCTCTGATTACTTTCTTAAGTGTTTGCATCAATACACGCCTTTACAATATCAGTCTGTTTTCTGTAATGCTTAAGATAGGGGTCTTGCATAGCTCAGAATATGCTGTGTAACAACTAGGACTATGATGAATTGGGAACTTTGTATCATCAAGTGACATTTACCGGGGGAAAGCTAATAGTAGAACCATTTCTGAGCCCAAATATAATTTCGGCTTGCATACTGTATATGCTTACGTTGTTTATATCCATTATTTTTTATTTTTTTTGTTTATTTAATCCAAATTAAAATAATGGATGCTACGCCTTTGCCGTTCCTGAATGTAAGTAGTGGTCTGGTTCGTTTGGATCACATCCAAGAATAATCTCGTCGAGATTAGAATTCCGAAGAAATTGTCGGTCTGTAAATTTCTTCGGAATCCTAATCTCAACGAGATTATTCTTGGATGTTATTCAAAAGACCCAGACCACAACTTACATTAAGGTGCGCGGTCGTTGTCGAGTCCTTCTCCACTACGCAAGACTGACCAGCATATGGGTTTTGTAATTGAACAATATCGTCAATGTTCTACAGAAGAAATATCGGACTGGACAATATGGTAGTAACAGTATCTTCCAGTACCTGCAAAACTGGTAAATACTAATATTCCAGTATCTTTCGGTATCGGCAATACTAAGATACTGGTTATACCAGTATTGCAAATACTGCATGATACTGGTATAACCAGTATTGCAGATACTGGAAGATACTGGTAATTACGTCCATTTATCGTTTAATATTATGTTTACTCATCATTGGTAATTTCGCTTTAATTTTTCAATAGATAGATAATGCACGCTTTTATTACTTTGTGCGAATAAACATTCAAGGTCGGGTGTGTTTGAATGTTAATATTCGTGACTTGAAAATTAAAAAAAATTATCTGAACGGAAGCCAAATTGGACAGATAGAGAAAAAGTTGTATTGTTGGAGGAGCACCAGAATAGAAGTTATTTGGAAAGCAAAGTTATCCTCGTGGACAACTTCTGTGGGCAAACATAGGGCATGTCAGGACATTCCAAACATAGTAAATGCTAGGAATTCGGTAAAAAGATACATTAAAGAAATGGGACATATACATATGGTGTGTTTTAAAAAACTAATATTACCAGTGTTGTTGGATGAAGAATAATGGAGTTTCCGGTATTGCGTATAGATCAACGATTCTGGTATTCCAGTATTGTATATAATACCAGTATTGTAATATTTACAATACTGGTATTTCCAGTATTGTAATTGTTACAATACTGGTAAAACTAGTATTGTAAATATTATAATACTGGTAGTACCAGTATCACGACCGGCTGCTTCATATTATCTGAAATATCAATGAGTAAATTTATATCTTGGATATAAATTTTCCACCAGAACTGATCTGTAATATGCCAGGGCTGGATTTCTTGAACAATTATTTTCAAATTCAGCCAATCAAGACGTCAGGATTTTTACGTTGCTATGACGATTGAGTAAAATCTCAGAATTGAGTCTGAAATTTGACTTAAGTTTGTTTCAAGAAATCCAGGCCAGGTATTAGTGATGCCAAGATTCGAATTGTAAGATGTACTATCCAGAATTTTTCTTCTTGTTCGGTTGTCAAATTTCAGGCTGTTGGTTTTGTTAACACTCTTAAAATTAACCCATTTTTAAGAAATGTTAATAGGAAAATATCTAATAATGCTATCACATGATTATCTTTATTTAAAAAAAGTAAGTTCTCGATATCTTAAGACATTTGCTATGAGGTCCGACTTCAATTTTATTTTATAGTACGGTATGGCCTATTACAAGTTACATCTTTCTGTATAGAACTGCTATAATTATTTTTCAGAACAAAGAATAGTGGCAGTTTTGAAGGTGTTTACAGAAATCACTTCATCTTGTACGACAGCTCTATCACCGGACGCACTGCAAAACAGTGATAATTATTGTCTCAACATTATATTATACTACCTTTATATAACGTAGTTTGACGTTCCACAAACAGATATTTGTTATACCGAGATAAGCACGAATGCCGATACAAAGGAATGAGAATCTGTAGAATGTACTTTTAAAAGATCTCTATCAATTCTCTCGGGACTTTTTAGGTCTCCAGACTTTTATTTTTTATTTTGGCATTATTTACCTATTAACAAAACTTTTTAAAACTACTCTCCCGTTTCCGATTCCCTGTATATCCCTCTGGTTTCCATTTTAACCACGTTACCTTATATTTCTCAGCGTGTTCAATTCCCAGTACTTAATTTTGTAACATATAATTTTATGTATGTAGTCCTTTGTATTCTGTCTACAATTATTCAGTGTTTTGTCGGATAC
>NZ_JAQRMS010000115.1 GCF_028599055.1 Candidatus Thioglobus sp. | reverse complement strand
TGTTGATCAAATCTTAACTGGCCACAAATACCGCACATAAGTTAGTGTTAGAAAATGTAAAATAGCTATTTTAGCAAGTAATAAATAGGACTAGTAAGTAATGGCTCAAACACTTTACGACAAATTAATGAGTGCCCATGTGGTGCGAGAAGAAGCAACCACTTCGTTGATTTACATCGACAGACAGCTCATTCATGAAGTTACCTCACCGCAAGCCTTTGAGGGTTTGGAGATGGCCGGTAGAAAGCCGTGGCGCCTAGCTGCTAGTATTGCTGTGCCTGATCATAACGTGCCTACAACTGAACGCTCAAGTGGTGTTGCTGGTATTGAAGATCCTATTTCAAAATTACAGATTGAAACTTTAGATAAAAACTGCGATACATTTGGCATTAATGAAATTCAAATGAATGATATTCGCCAAGGCATTGTGCATGTGGTTGGCCCTGAGCAAGGCGCCACTCTGCCAGGCATGAGCATCGTTTGTGGCGACTCCCACACCTCAACCCACGGCGCATTGGGTGCGCTGGCTTTTGGCATTGGCACCTCGGAGGTAGAACATGTGTTAGCCACCGGCTGTTTGTGGCAAGCCAAGTCTAAAAATATGAAAATTGAAGTCAATGGTGACTTACATGAGTATGTCAGCGCTAAAGATATTGCACTATATATTATTGGCCAAATTGGCACTGCTGGCGGCACGGGTTTTGCCATTGAATTTGCTGGCACCACCATTCAAGATTTATCCATTGAAGGGCGTATGACTCTATGCAACATGGCGATTGAAGCTGGTGCGCGCGTTGGCATGGTGGCGGTTGATAACAAAACCCTAGAGTACGTTAAAGGTCGCCCTATGGCACCAACTGGTGATAATTGGGATAAGGCAGTAGAATACTGGAACACACTACATTCTGACGAGGGCGCAGAATTTAATCAAGTCATCACTATTAATGCTCAGGATATTAAACCTCAAGTAACTTGGGGTACCTCGCCTGAAATGGTGATTGCGGTTGATAGCATCACACCCGATCCGGATCAAGAATCTGATTCAGTTAAAGCGGAAAGTATTAAAAACGCCTTAAGTTATATTAATTTAGCCGCCAACACACCAATCAATACTGTGACGATTGATAAAGTCTTTATTGGCTCGTGCACCAACTCACGCATTGAAGATATGCGCGTCGCAGCCAATGTATTAAAGGGTAAGAAGATTGCCAGTAACATTAAACTGGCTTTGGTCGTTCCTGGCTCAGGCTTAATTAAAGCACAAGCAGAAAAAGAAGGCTTGGATAAAATTTTTACCGATGCAGGGTTCGAGTGGCGTGAAGCAGGTTGCTCTATGTGCTTAGCCATGAATGCTGACAAGCTAGAACCTGGTGAGCGTTGTGCCAGTACCTCTAATAGAAATTTTGAAGGACGCCAAGGGCAAGGCTCATTTACCCATTTGGTTAGCCCTGCTATTGCTGCTGCTAGCGCTATTGCTGGTCATTTTTCGGAGGTTAAATAATGGAAAAATTCACCACACTAACATCAATCGCTGCACCACTTGATCGTGCTAATGTAGATACCGATGCCATCATTCCTAAGCAATTTTTAAAATCTATTAAACGTTCTGGCTTTGGCCCAAATTTATTTGATGAATGGCGCTACGAAGATCATGGAGAAGTTGGCATGGATAATGCTAAACGCCCACTAAATAATGACTTTGTATTAAATAAGCCAGAATACCAAGGTGCGCAAATCTTGCTAGCCCGTGAAAATTTTGGCTGTGGCTCATCTCGTGAGCACGCCCCTTGGGCACTAGAAGACTACGGCTTTAAAGCCATCATCGCCCCAAGTTTTGCGGATATTTTTTATAACAACTGCTTTAAAAATGGTATTTTGCCAATCGTGCAAAGTAATGAAGTAATGGACGAGTTGTTTGCTGTTAAGGGTGAAATAACCATCGATCTAGAAACACAAACTATTAGTGCCAATGGCAAAAAATATTCCTTTGAAGTTGACGAGGAGCGAAAACGCCGCCTACTAAATGGATTGGATGATATTGGCTTGACGCTTCAATATTCAGACGATATTAAAACTTTTGAAAAGCAATATTTCAAGACCTATCCTTGGCTATAATCTGTAGATCATGATCGGAAAACTCACTGGAAAAATTTTAGAAAAAAACCCGCCTGAAATCTTGCTTGAGGTTGGCGGTATTGGTTATGAAATTCTATGTCCAATGTCGAGTTTTTACGAGATGGGAAATACAAATAGTCTTTCGTTACATACGCATTTTCACGTTAAAGAAGATGCACAAACACTTTACGGTTTTATTTCTAAAGATGAAAAAACTCTCTTTAGAGAGTTAATTCGCGTTAACGGGGTTGGCCCCAAAGTGGCGCTCGCCATTCTCTCTCATCTTAATATTGCCTCATTGATGAATGCGGTTGCCAACGAGGATGATGCACTATTGGCCAAAACCCCAGGCATTGGTAAGAAAACTGCACAAAAACTCATCGTTGAGCTGAAAGATCGCCTAGCCAAATTAGAGCTACAAGGTGTACAACATCAGCCCATTACCGCCAGCAGCAGCAATCCAAATACACAAAAGGCTTCTCAAGCACTGCAAGCTTTGGGCTTCAAAGTTAAAGAGGCTGAAAAAATGATTGACGCCATTACCGATGACAGTCTTTCTACCGAAGCACTTATTCGTCAAGCACTGCAAAACAAATAAAAAATTCGTAAATTTTGTAAACGAACAAAAAATCTAGCTAAATCTTACCCAAACTAAGTTAAAAAACGCGAAAAAATCTTGTTTTTAATTCGTAAACTCTTGATTTTATCAACTAATTCAATCGATATAGACCTTGCCTATGTCGATTTAGAAAAATTTCCCAAATTATTAAAATCACCCTATAAAGCCTAAGATTGCTATAATAAAAGCATGTTTAGAATACTTATATCTTTGATTTTTTTACCATCACTACTATGGGCGCATCCTATGAGTAATCTAGAGCAGGCTTATGCTGACAAAGGTATGGATTATGTACCTAGAACAAAACACCTTGACGAGCAGGGTCGTGCTAAGTTTGTCAATCACTTAATTTTAGAATCATCGCCCTATTTACTACAACATGCGCATAATCCGGTAAATTGGTATAGCTTCTCAGATGAGGCGTTTGATAAAGCTAAAAAAGAAAATAAACCAATTTTTATCTCTATTGGTTATGCCACTTGTCATTGGTGTCATGTAATGGAAGAGGAGAGTTTTGATGATCTTGAAGTGGCTAATTTTCTTAACAAGCATTTTATTGCTATCAAGGTAGATCGTGAGATTCGACCAGATGTTGACGCTTCATATATGAAAGCAGCTCAATTGATTAGTGGCGATGGAGGCTGGCCACTTAATGTAATAACCCTAGCAGATGGCAAAGTTTTTTTTGCTGGCGTTTATTTTCCAAAAAAAGACTTATTGACAATACTCTCACGTATAAAAAATCTTTGGAAAAATGAGCAAGATAGAATAACAACTCAAGCTAATGATATTAATAAAATATTAAATGCAAATGCAACATTAACAAAAAGCCCAATTAATAAAGACATCTCTGTCCAAGCGTTAGACTCCATATTATCTGAATTTGACGAGCTTGAAGGTGGTTTTGGTAATGCGCCTAAATTTCCAAATGAGTCGATTCTACTATTGCTTATAAATGAACAATTTCGC
>NZ_JAQRMS010000114.1:1925-3709 GCF_028599055.1 Candidatus Thioglobus sp. | reverse complement strand
CTACAACAAATAAAATATCTCTTAATAAAAATGAAATAAAATATTTAAAACAAACCCGAGATGCCCTCTTACCAAAGTTAATGAGTGGACAGTTACGAGTTAAGGACTTTAAAGAGAATGCAGTATGAAAGAAAAAGTAATCTTTGATACCAATTTCCTTTATAACAAAAAAGCAACCTCTTTTTTCGGAAATAAAGATGAGTTGATACAGTTTGAAGAAGTAGCAGATATTGTTATTCCTGAAATTGTTATAGAAGAATTAAAAAGTAAATACGCAAGGTCGTTTAAACAAGAGAAAGAGAAGTTTTTTAAAACGCTATTACCAAACCTTATCGAACACAACACCAATGATGTTATAGTTGATTCTAAAATTAAAGAGATAATTGATAAAGAAACTATTTCTTATAAGGTAATAAGGCTTGAAAATTTTGATGTTTTGCCTGAAATGAAACGATTGGCGTTGGAAAAATTACCTCCATTTGAACCATCTGACGGAACAGACAAGGGATTCAAAGACACTTATATTTACTTTACAATTCTTGAATACTTGCAAAATATAACTGACAAATATGTTTTTGTGTGCGTAAAAGATAAACGGTTTAAAAAAGCATTTGATAATCACGACAATATCTATGCTATTGAATCTTATCAAGAATTTTTAGACAATAGGATTGCACAATTTCAAGGGAGTTATTTTCTTGAAAAATTAGAAGAAAATTTGGGCTTTAAAGTTGAAGCCAGTCAAGTAAAGAATTTCTGGCACAACATTGATGACAATAAAAATGTGTTTATAAAAGTTGAAGATGAAGAATATATCGTTGAAGAAGATTCAGGCGAAATTGTTAGTTCATCAAAACCCGAACTTTACAAATCAAATATCGAACAACTTGTTCTTTCAGGGAATTTTGAAACAACCCATAGTACAATCGAACAATTATTACCTTTTGTCAATTACTTCTCAGATGAAGATATTTTAAAGATTTTTAATGCATCATTTTCAAATGAGCAAATAAAGTGGATTATTGAAGATGAAGATGTGAAAGAATTTATAGGCACACTCTACAAAGCTAAAAGTGAACTTGTAGAAAATGATGTTGCTGATTTTTTAAAGGAGAACTTTTTATAATGCCTATGAATCCATTAAACGAAAATACCATAGAACAATCCTTAATTGACCAATTGGTTAGTCAAGGCTACTCCTATTTTAATGGCACAGATATTTCGCCCATTAGCGATAACCCTCAAAGAGAAAACTTTACCTCTGTAATTTTAGAAAAGCATTTTAAAAATTCACTTAAAAAACTAAACCCGACACTACCCGAATCTGCAAGAGTTGAAGCCTACCAAAAGGTAATTAATCTTGGCACTGAAGACATAATGGAAAACAATGAGCGTTTCCATACTTTGCTCACTAATGGCGTAACCGTAGAATATACCAAAGAAGGCAGAACAAAAGGAATTAACGTTAGTTTATTAGATGTTGAAAACCCAGAGAATAATAGTTTTTGGGTCGTTAACCAGTTAGTTGTAAAAGAAAATAACAACGAAAAACGCTTTGATGTTGTCATTTTTGTAAATGGTTTGCCTTTAGTGTTTATTGAACTTAAAAGTGCTTCTGATGAAAAAGCGACATTGCGTAAAGCCTACACGCAAATTCAGAATTACAAAAAGGCAGTACCCAGTATTTTTTATTACAATGCACTTTGTGTTATCTCAGACGGAATAGACGCAACAACATCAAGTATTTCAGCTCCTTTTACTCGTTACCTTTCTTGGAAAGCACC
>NZ_JAQRMS010000114.1:0-1825 GCF_028599055.1 Candidatus Thioglobus sp. | reverse complement strand
ATAAAAGGGGAACTTAGAACTGAATTACAGCTTCTCACTGAATATATGCTCAACAAAAAAACATTGGTTGAACTTATTCGCTACTGCACTGTATTTGAGCAAGAAGAAAAGAAAGACGAAAAAACAGGCTTAATTTTTCAAGCAAAGATTAAGAAAGTTGCAGCTTATCATCAATATTATTCAGTACAAAAAGCAGTTGAGCAAACATTAAGAGCGACACACTCAAAAGATGGCGACCGTAAGATTGGTGTCATTTGGCATACACAGGGTTCAGGAAAATCTTTATCAATGGTTTTTTATAGTGGACAAATCATCACCCATCCTCAAATGGGAAACCCAACTATTGTAATGCTTACCGATAGAAATGATTTAGACGACCAATTATTTGGCACTTTTGGGAATTGTGTTGGACTTTTACGCCAAACACCAGTTCAGGCAAATAACAGAGAACATATAAAAGAACTTCTAAAAGTTTCTGGCGGTGGTGTGATTTTTACAACCATTCAAAAATTTGCTCCAACAGAAGGTAATGTGTATGAAACCTTATCAGACCGAACTAACATTGTAGTCGTTGCAGATGAAGCACACAGAAGCCAATATGGTTTTGCAGGTCGAGAGGTTGAAACTGACAAAGGAATGGAAACACGCTACGGCAATGCAAAATACTTGCGTGATGCTTTGCCTAATGCTTCCTACATTGGTTTTACAGGAACACCCATAGAAAAAGAAGATAAATCAACGCCTGCTGTTTTTGGCGATTATATTGATGTTTATGACATCAAACAAGCGGTAGATGATGGGGCAACCGTTCCAATTAGTTATGAATCTCGTTTGGTTAAAATTAAGCTGGATGAAAAAACAGCAAAAGCCTTAGATGATGAAATAAATGATATTGCTGATGCAACCGAAGAACAGTTAGAAAAAGCTAAAAAGAAAACAGCAACGATTGATGCAGTGGTTGGACACCCAGAGCGTTTAAAAGATGTTGCCAAAGATATTGTATTTCACTTTGAAGCAAGACAAAAAGTGTTTGAAGGCAAGGCAATGATCGTTGGAATGACACGGAATATTTGCGTGAAATTATACAATGAGATAGTTGCTTTAAAACCTGAATGGCACAATGATGATTTAGATAAGGGAATGATAAAAGTAATAATGACAAGTTCGTCTGACGACCCAGCAATTTTTCAACCACATCATACTACCAAGCAACAAAGAAAAGATTTAGCTACTCGAATGAAAGATACTAATGACGATTTGAAATTAGTGATTGTTCGAGATATGTGGCTCACAGGATTTGATGCACCCAGTACGCATACAATGTATGTCGATAAAAAGATGCAAGGCCATAACCTGATGCAAGCGATTGCAAGAGTAAACAGAGTTTATAAAGACAAACCAGGCGGATTGGTAGTTGATTACATTGGCATTGGTCAAGACCTAAGAAATGCAATGGCAACTTATTTACAATCTGGTGGCGAAGGAGAGCCAATTGTTGATATAAAAGAAGCAATTGCAGGTATGAAAGAGAAGTTTGAAATCATAGAGCAGATGTTCAATGGTTTTGACTTTAAAGCCTATTTCAGAGTTGATACAGCACAAAAATTACAAGTTTTATTAGGTGCTCAAAACTTTATGCTTTCAGATGAAAAATTGAAAGAACGCTACTTAAAAGAAGTAACACTTTTATCAAAGCTTTTTGCAATGTCAATTCCAAGTCCTGATGCAGAGGCAATAAAAGATGAAGTTGCATTTTTTCAAGCCGTAAAAGCACGAATAAATAAGTTTACAGGAAATGGCGTAAAATCGGATTATGAAGTAGAAA